>NZ_PDHT01000024.1:0-76500 GCF_002917135.1 Methylobacterium sp. V23 | reverse complement strand
TGTCCATCGGACTGCGCCGATGGGCCCATGCGTTCTGATCAGTGAGGCTTGGTATAAGGTGCAGGTTCTGGCAAACCATACATCCGTTCGTGTGACCGTCTCTGAGCAGATCCCATTAAGTTTCGGCAAGATCCTCAATATGCCCACTGTAGAGGTAAACGTTGCCTCTACCGCCAAGCTTTCGGGCACAACGCGTCTGTGTCTCCTCGCCCTGGACCCGTCATCGCCCGGCGCCTTTCATCTCGAAAGCGCCGCTCGCATCACTGCCGGTGATTGTTCGATCTACTCGAATTCGAACAGCACTTCTGGCATTCAAGCCGAGAACGCTGCAGTGGCCACGGCACTGACCATCTGTTCAGCGGGAGGCTACTCCGGGTCGAGGGCAAACTTCACGCCACCTCCGGCCACAAACTGTCCGGCCTTGCGCGATCCCTTAGCGGATCGCGTTGGACCCCCGGTCGGATCTTGTGTTGATCTCAGCAACTACACCAATCCTAAGAAAAGTGAGGGCGATCCCGACAACCCGAAGTATGGAGCAAACGTCGTGAGTGGATCAGTGACATTGGATCCAGGAACATACTGCGGCGGTTTGCACCTTACGAAGAAGGCGCAAGTAACGCTGCGATCCGGTGTCTATATCATGAAGGACGGCCCTCTTGTCGTTGACAAGATGGCCTCGATGACCGGTACGAACGTTGGGTTCTATTTCGCAGGCAACAGTCCAGGCCTTCTCTTTGATCAAGATAGCGTGATCAGCCTCACGGCTCCCAAGGAAGGAGCGATGAGCGGTCTCTTATTTTTCGAAGATCGCAACGTTGCAAGCGCTTTATCGCTGCCTTCGCCACCCAGTGGAAAAGCACCCGTTCCTCTGCTCAAAGCCGTTTTCAACGTCCTACTACCGGGGCAGAAAATGCCGACATTACGTGAATACAGAATTATTAGTGACAATGCACGCAATCTCCTGGGAACGATATACCTACCCGTAGGGCGCTTGATCATTGACTCGAAGCGAACGATTGCAGACCAGTCAGCCTACACGGTCATCGTGGCTCGCCTGATCAACCTCTATGACGGCCCGAACCTGATGCTGAACGCCCGCTACGGCAGCACCGATGTGCCCGTGCCGGCCGGCGTCGGACCGAGCTCGGCCGACACGCAGCTCACGCAGTAGGCCCGAGCCACCGACGCGTAGCTTCGCGCGACAGAGCTAGCTCGGCCGTTAGACAGATTTCCGGAGGAGACAAGGCCAGTCCGCCCGTTCACCGTGGTGGACAGGAGGCGCCTTTCCCAAGGACAACTTCGGGGCTCATGCTCGCGTAGCGCCGGCCGTAGCGGACCGGCCACAGGGTCTTGCGGGTGATGACGAAGCCCGGGCCGCCATCCCTGAACAGGGACGAGCCGGTCACCGGCTTGTAGGGCGCGCTGATCTCCACGAGCAGCAGGCGCGTCCCCTTCGGCTGCAGGCTGTCGGTGGCGGCCACCGGAGCCGGCGAACCGGGGGCACGAACCGACGACCCCGCCGCGGCCACGCTGGAGCAGATCTGCAGCGGACCAGTCTCGCCGTCACCGACCACCCCCACCGCGCTCACGGTCATCTGCACCCCGGTGCCGTCGAAGGGCGCGAGCACGATGGGCGCCACCTGGAACACGTCGTTCACCTCGTCCGCCGTCGGCATCGTGCGCTGGGAGAGCGTGTCGCCGATGGTGCGGGACAGGGTGTCGACCTTGCGCACGTTGCGCATCACGCTCGTGATCTCCACCGTTCCAAAATAGATGAGCAGCAGCACCGGTACGATCAGGGCGAATTCGACGATCGCGACGCCGTCCTCCCGACGAACGAAGGACGGCAACCGCATTATCTGAGCGAGTAAGGAGCGACCCATAAGCCAGATGTACAGACGGTACTATTCAGTCAAAGGCGGCGAGGTTCCGCGGCACGCAGCTTAGCATCTTATCATGCAACAATCAGAGACACACGGGTGATTTAGAATATGTAAACGGGGGGCATGCGAAACGTCATACCATCTTTGAAGGGGATGTTTCTCGTAGAAACAATCGAACCATGCCACGAATAGCTTGCTTCGGACGCTCCGAAAACGGCAACATCATCGTTCTTTTTGCGCTATTCCTGCCGGTTCTATTCGGTGTTGGAGGCGCTGCTATTGACTACGGCAATGCTGTCCGTATCCGGGCCGTTGAAGCGTCTGTTGCAGACGCTACGGCATTACTAGTCGCAAACGCCGATACAGTTACAGCTGCAACCGAGGCATTTAATCTTGCTAACTCTCAACTGATTGCGAGCTTAGGAGACCAAACTGCGACGGGTGGTTTCAAGGTCACCGGTAACTGGATTGACGGATCTAACTACCGCGTTACTGTTTCCATGACCATGAAGACGTCGTTGATACACCTCCTACCCGGGATGCCGAAAGAAATTGTTGTCAGCACAGCAACAACCGTCAACCGCGTGGCTCCGGTATACGAAACATCTGCGCCTACGTTGACACAGCTCTCGCCCGAGGCAGGAGATTACAACCGTGTGTACATGTACTGCTATTCATCTGATCCAAAGAGGCAAAAGGATGCCGATGCGGGTCGGAGGGGACTCGCACCAATTGCCGACAACGCATCTCCACCAACCAACTACGATATGAGCAAAGTTCCAGTGTGTGGCCAGAACGAAGCCGTGAGTTACATGCTTCGTAACGTTCGTGATGCCCGTACGACACCCTCAAGGTGGAACAACACTGGATCCGACACCTATAATTATTTCACGGATATCGTCATCGATACCGGAACACGCGTACAAACAATGAATATGAAGGGCAGCAACATGGGTACGAATGCATCGGTTGATGTCGTAAGATACCCGATGTTGGAAACCATTGTTTGTGATAGTCTCAAAGATTGCAATCCTAAGTCATCCGGCGGAGTCATTCCGGATCGTCGCACAGGAAGAACGCCATCTGTAGCGAAAGGAAGCTGTGAGGAAGGGAAGTACATGTACTATGGGTGGGAGGACCGTCCCGGTGGCGACCAGGACTACGATGACATACGCGTGATCGTTACCTGCCCGAAGCAGGTCAAAGTTGTCGATAAAAAAATTCGGATAACTGAGTAGCAGCTTAAATAACCGGACAACATTCTAGCGGAAGGCACATCGCAGTTTTAGGTTAGATTTCTTTGTATTAAGTTCTTCAACAATATTAGATAGGCTAAGGCTTTGGAGAACAGGCAATACTTTAGAAGGTTCGCCGGTAATACGGATGGCGCGTCAGCGGTCGAGTTTGCGTTAGTCTCAATTCCTTTCATACTGGTGATTGGAGCAATTTTCCAGCTCTGCCTTATCAATTGGGCTAGTCAGAACCTCGATGAGTCTCTTCAGAAATCTGCCCGCACCATCTATACAGGCAACTTTCAGGCAGCGAATAAGAGCCAAAGATCGTCTGACGCACTTATACAAAGTTTGAAAGACAGCATCTGTGGAGCGGCTGCGCCAAACAGCGGGAGAGTGTTTGGGTGTTCGGACCTAAAAATCGACGTTTCGACGAGCACCTCATTCGCCGCTAGTAAATCCGCTACGGCGTTCGACGAGCAAACCGGCACTTGGTCCAAGGACTTCGGAACTAAGTATACCCGCGCAAAACCTGGTGATATCGTGGTCATCACGGCAGCTTTGAAATATCCCGTGGCGTTTAGATTTCTGAACATAGGATTTGTGAGTTTTGGTGATGGATCTCGACTCATCATGTCGACGGTCGTCATGCAGACAGAGCCTTACGACACATCGTCCGGATCGTCATGCTCATAAGAACATCTTAAATGCTCTTGTATCAATACATCTTGGCTTTAGCGTCGCGATTTCGTGTCGATACAAGAGCTGTGTCTGCGATAGAGTTCGCCCTGATCCTACCAATTATTCTTGCAATACTCGTTGGCTCGCTTGAATTTAGTCGGGCACTTGATAATCGCCGTAAAGTAGCATTGCTTGCGCGAACGCTTGCGGACCTGACCTCGCAGGCGGCTACGACTTCGCCGGTTACGGCTGCGGCCATGAACGATATTATAGCAAGCTCGCAACTCGTCTTGCGGCCATTCGCGAGTAGCTCTGCAAAAATAACGGTCAGCGCACTAGGTTTAGATCTAAAGAGTATAGGTAGCAATCCCCGCGTTTGCTCCAGCTTCGCATCGAATAACGCGACAGTTCGGAATGTTGGACTTGCTGGAGACCTATCTGTTCCACCCGGTTTCCGCGCAGTTGGCATGCGGTATATCCTGGCTGAAGTTCAAATGCCCTACGCTCCGGTGTTCGGAAGTGGAATTATGAACCTCTTGGGTGGTATAGATAATAACTTTACATTCAAAGCAGCAGTTGCTTGGCCGGTTCGAGCAGGAAAAGCCTATAAGACGAATAGCTACAACGAAATAATTCTTCCAAACGGCTCAGAGTGCCCACAATAATGTAGAAATGTGATAGTCTAAGATCTTATATCCGTTGACAACTTAGCAATAGGGATCAGTCTATTATTCTGCAAAAATAATATCCTGAAATAGTCATATGATGTCTTTATCTTTCATATACTCACGGATACATTAGCTTACAAAACAGATCTTAGCATATAAATTGATATTCGTGAGCTTCCGACATGCGCTGGACGCATAGGTGTCAAATGTCAGAGATCCGATCGTTTTCTCAGCATCATCAACGAACCCAGTTCGAGCAGCCGAAAATCTTCCCGTTTCCATCGGGAAAATATGACCGAATTTCTATTGCGGATTAGACCCCGTTCGGCGACTGTCCAGACATGCTCGTCGGATATGCTCGCGTCCCCACCCTCGACCAGAACCTCGACATGCAGCGCGATGCGCTGACCAAGGCCGGATGCGAAAAGCTTTGCGAGGAGAAGAAGTCCGCCAATGCCGGAACCAAGCGCTCGGCGTTCGAGACGGCCCCGCCTATCTACGTCCGACCTACGTACTCATGGCGTAGAAGCTCGACCGTCTCGGCCGGTCGCTCGTCGAAATAGTGCGCACGATCGTCGTCTCACGGGTCTAAGCAATCCACTTTTCACTCAATGACCTGGGGGTTCGATAGCGGCACCGCCCACGGCAGCTTCGCCCCACAGATGCATGCCGCTATAGCGATGCGTTTCCTACACCTCACTCTTCGTTGTTTCAAAATTAACTATGCCTGGAAAAGAGGCATCGGCATGCGTGAGAAAGCGCAGCAGAGGGCTTTCCAGGATCCCCGCATTGCACCAGGTTGAACCCGGTCAGACTCTGCACGTGGCGTCCGCTTTAGCGAGCGGCCGCCACCGGTGTTAGCGCACCGAGCAGCGGCCTGACCACCGTCGTATCGGATAAGGATACCACCATGGCTACGAGCCCCTTTAGCGGCGTTACGCCGTTCGCGAAACCGTCCCCGCAGCGGAAGTTCGATCTTGCTGCCGATCCGGACCGGTCGCCCCTCCAGACCTGAAGCCCGAGAGCCCCACACCCGCCTCGATGCGGCCCGCGCTGACGCGGGAGCGTATCGTCGCGTGCGTGCGTGATCGCGTGGCCGCCGCATCGCCCGATGCGGTGCGCCCGCAAAGCCCCCTCGCCCCTCTTCATCGACGCCTCGTGGAATGCCCGACCGGCGCGCCTTCGCACCCGGGCCCCACCGCACAACGCGCCGCTGTTCTTGCGACCGGGTGCGTCCGCGCGTCTACTTTCCTGGAGACGACCCTCTTGTCCTTCTTTCTCACCAACCCGTCCGCCGTGCACACCACCTGCCGCGTCGAACACCTCGACGGCGATCCTCTCGGTGTCCGCATGGTCACCAACCCCGGTTCGTCCGCCGTCGTGCTCGCCGCCCCCTGGCCCCGCCGCGACGCCCTCGTGGCCGGAGCCGGAAGCTTACGCATCGCTGCCTACATCCTTGCCGGCTCGGTCGAACTCGAGGGCACGAGTTGGGCCGTGTACAATGGCGAGACGATCAACCTCGGCCAGCGCCTGGCGTGTCACGGCCGCGATCCGTCCAAGGTCTTTGTCTCCAGTGTCTTTGTCCTGACCAGCCGCGATCCGCTGTTCGGCAAGGGGCATGTCATGGGCCTGCAATGGCTCATCGACGCGCGGATCGAGCGCACCGGGCGAGCGCACATCCTGCGCGGCGCGCGCCCGAGCCGCCCCGACCTCGATGCCGCGACCTGGACCGGCCTCGAGCGCCTGCTCGACGATGCCCGCCACGGGCTGGTGGCCCTGGGCTGCCGCCTGTTCGAGCCGATCCGGCCGGAGGCCACCGAACGGCGCGAGTTCGAACGCCTCGCCGGCCCTGCCGGTGGAGACCCCACGAGCGGGCGAGACAAGGAGGCGGCTGGTTCGAGCGCGTTCACCGAGCGAATGACGGGCTTGCGCGAGGGCGCCACCCTGGCCGGGCCCATCGAGCCGCGCCGGCTCTACCTCGTGCACCGCGATGTCTGGGCTCATGCCGTGGCCATCGACGGCAATGTCACGATCCGGGCCGGCTCTGAGATCCGCCGCAGCGGATACGCGACCATGCCCCAGGGCATCCAGCTCGATCGCGAGCGGCTGTTTGCCTCCGACATCGTGGTCGAGATCCCCGACACCGATCGTTGGCGCCTGACCCGCGACATCAACGTGTCCTCGCTCTCCTCGGCGGCAAAGTTCGTCACCGGCTCCCACGTCCACGCCGCGAGCTGGAAGCCGATGCCCTGATCGCGAACGGGCTGCAGCCGAGGATCGGCTGCAGCCCGCCGTCTCCGACGCGCTCGTCTTCCTCTCTCCCCGCGCTGCGCCTTCCTCCCTCCCTCCCACCCTGCCCGTTCGCATCGCTGCGCCGCGTCGGCGCCGATGCCCTCTCGAGGTCTGCCCGCATGAGCTCCGATCCTGTCACCCGCCCGCCGGCCGCGTCGTCCGTGTGCCCCCTGCCCGGCGTGCCCCTGACCTGGTGGCGGACCCGTCTGCCCGAAGCCCTCGATCCTGCCGCGCAGAAGCGCCTGCGCGCCGAGCTCCGCGCGGCGCCCGCCCTGCCGCTCCCCGGCTGGGAGGCGGCAATCCAGGCCGATGCGACCGCCGCGATCGGTGTCGCGATCCCGGTCCTGGCGGCGGGCCTGGCCTATCCCAACTGCCTCGACCGGGCGCTCTCGCCGGTGTTGCTCTGTGCCGTCCTCGGGGATCCGACCTGCCGTGATCTCCTCGTGCATGCCCTGGGTCGTCGCGCCCGGCGCCGCGCTGATCTCGACGCCCTGCGTCTCGCCCATCGCTGGTGCCGCAGAGGGCATGAGGGCTCCTCGTCGATCATCGTACCCGGCCGCTGAGGAGGACCGCACCATGGCATTCTCCTCGACCGCCCCCCTGCCGCGCATCGACGCCGCGGCCGCCCGGCGGCTCATCCTGGCCGCGCTCCCGCGCCGCCTGCGCTTCTGCCTGGATGGCGACCTGCGGATCTCGGCCGCGCGTGAGGCGCTGAGCAGCGAGATCACATCCCTCGTGCCCGAGGCGGCTGCCCTTGCCGCGACCTGGTGCGCCTCCGCCATAGCTGCCGGAGCCGATCCCTGGTGCGATCCGGACCTCATCGCGGCCCGGAACGCCTTGGTGTCCCTTCTCGACTGGCATGCTGCCGCGGCCGATCTTTCCGCAGCACGGGCGCTCGCCGATCTTGTTACCTTAACCTCGTGCGGTGGCGCCGACGCGGCCGCGGCGGCGCGGCTCGCCTTGCCGCTCTGGCTCGAGGCTGAAACCCTGCCGGAGCTTTCCCTCCAGCTCTCGGCGATGGCCGAGGCGCAGACGAGGATCGGTTTGGGACGAGCGGCTCGCGGCGACGCGGAGGCGGACCGCGACATCCACGAGCAGGACGCGGAAGCGGTGCTGTTCGAGGCCTGGACCGGGGCGCTCGAGGGCGCGCTCCTGGCCTTGCGTGCGGCCGCCGCGTCCGTGGTCGCCGCCGCAGCCATTCTCAGTCGCGGCGCGACCAGCGAGACGCTGACCTGCAGCCTGCTGGTGCGTGCGCTGACCTTTTTCGGGGAGCGCCTGACCCAGCCGGTGGCTGACCAGGCGGGCGAGCGGGAGCGCCGGCGTCGCCGCGAAGCCGAGGCGGCCTTGGCCAAATCCGTGGCCGAACACCGTGAGACGTCGCGGGCCCTGAGCGCCTCGCGCGAGGTCGTGCCCACCTTGTCCGAAACTGCCGCGATCCCCGCGGGCCAGGTCCTCGTTGTGGCGGGCGTTCAGGAAACGGGGACCGACCGCGGTCGCAGCCTGAGCAAGGGTTACGAAGCCATCATCGGCCGCCTCGTCCCGCTCGCGCCGGTGCCGGACCTGCAGGCGCTGCGCTCTGTCTTGCAGTTCGAGTTTCCCTATGCGGTCGAGACCATCGATCGCTTGCTCACCGATCTGGTCGGCCGCTCTCACCTCCTGTTCCGTCCAACCCTGCTGGTTGGGCCGCCCGGCGCCGGCAAGAGCCGGCTGGTCGCGCGCGTGGCTCACCATCTCGGCGTCGGGCTCTGGCGGGTCGACGCGACCCACGACAGCGGGGCGGCGATTGGCGGTCTGGACCGGCGCTGGGCCACCGCCGAGCCCGCGCATCCAGCCATGGCGATCGCGCGCTTTGGCATCGCCAATCCGCTTATTCTGGTCGATGAACTCGAGAAGGCTTCGACACGCCGTGATTACGGGCGGCTCTGGGACAGCCTCCTGCCGTTGTTGGAGCCCGAAACGGCCGCCGCCTATCCGGATCCTGCGTTCCAGACGGCAGTGAACCTCAGCCATGTGAGCTGGCTCGCCACGGCCAACAGCACCAGCCTTCTGCCGGGACCGTTGCTCGACCGATTCCGTGTGATCGAGATGCCGGGCCCGACCGCCGCTGACCTCGAGGCTCTGTTGCCGTCGATCCTAGCCGGGATCGCCGCGCGCCGTGGGATCGATCCGCGTTTTCTGCCGGCGCTCGACAGCGCGGAGATCGCGATAACCCGTCGAGCTTGGCCGGGCGGCTCGATCCGCCGCCTCACCCGCATGGTAGAGACGATAGTCGCAGTGCGCGAGACAATGAACTTACTGCACTAATAATGAATTCTCTCTTCAAGTATTCATAATAATTGGAGCCGAAATTGGGGAATGAATGCTGTCAGGCTTAACGAATTATGCGCTGCGACAAAGATCCGACTCGCAATTATTTCCGTTCTGACAGCCAGTATGATTATCGTTGAAGCTGAGCGATATAAATTCATGATAAACTAGTATAGTTCATAGATGACATATTAAATAATGAGCACTGCTGAACATCGCATTGCGAAGCTTATCATCGAGAGCTCTGATTTCTCGGACTTTATTGAATGAATGTCAGAAATATTTGAATATTTGCGACTCATTTAGTTGAACATCACTGTGAGGACGGCGTTTCTGCGACGACTTTATGATGTCGAAGGGTTAAGCCGAGGAACACGATCGCTAGAACGCAGGACGCGAGCAGGAGGATGAAGCAGCCGTTCCAGCCGTAGCGATCCGTCGTGTAGCCCACCAGGGCACTGGCCGCCACTGAGCCGCCCAGGTAGCCGAACAGGCCAGTGAAGCCGGCGGCAGTTCCCGCTGCCTTTTTCGGGACTAGTTCCAGGGCCTGCAGGCCGATCAGCATGACGGGTCCGTAGATCAGGAAGCCGATGCAGATCAGCGCCCCGAGGTCGACACCTGGGTTTCCTTCCGGATTAAGCCAGTAGACCAAGGTCGCCACCATGACACCGACCATGAAGACGACGCCTGTCGCACCGCGGTTGCCGCGAAACAGTTTGTCAGAAAGCCAGCCACAGAGCAGCGTGCCGGGGATGCCGGCCCATTCATACAGGAAGTAGGCCCAGGAGGTTTTGTCGACGGAGAAGTGCTTGGCTTCCTTTAGGTAGGTAGGGGCCCAATCCAGCACGCCGTAGCGCAGCAGGTAGACGAAGACGTTGGCTAGCGCGATGTACCAAAGCAGGCGGTTCTGGAGCACGTGCTCGACGAAGATCTCCCGCGTGGAGAACTCGCGCTCATGGTTGGCGTCGTACCCCTCGGGGAAATCCTGCTTCCAGGTTTCCACGGACGGGAGGCCGCACGATTGCGGCGTATCGCGCATGGCCAGGAACGCGAAGACCGCCACCCCGAGCGCAACGGCCGCCGGGACATAGAAGGCCGAGTGCCAGTCATTCGTCCAGGCCAACCCGACGAGGAACAGGGGGCCGATCAGCCCGCCGCCGACATTGTGGGCCACATTCCAGACCGACACGACGCCGCCGCGTTCCTTCTGGGACCATCAATGGACCATGGTTCGGCCGCTCGGCGGCCAGCCCATGCCCTGGAACCAGCCGTTCAGGAACAACAGGATGAACATCGTAGTCAAGCTCGAAGTCGCCCAGGGGGCGAAGCCGAAGAGGAGCATCACCAAAGCCGACAGCACCAAGCCGATCGGCAGGAAGTACCGTGAATTCGAACGGTCCGAGACTAGACCCATCAGAAACTTGGACAGGCCGTACGCGATGGCGACCGCGGACAGGGCCGTCCCGAGTTCGCCGCGGCTGTAGCCCTGCTCGACGAGGTACGGCATGGCCAGGGAGAAGTTCTTGCGCAGCAGGTAGTAGCCTGCATAGCCGATGAAGATTCCTGCGAAGATCTGCCAGCGCAGGCGCCTGTACGTCGGATCGATGCGATCCGCAGGCAGGAGGGGCCGGTGGGACGCAGGAGCCAGAAAACCGATCATGGAGATCTTTCGTGCTTCGGACTGGGCGACGAGGTTGCTGTAGCGAAGAGCGGTATGGATCTTGGGATCAGGCGCCTGTTACGCGGAAGCGCCGGCGGATCGGTCGGTCTCGTCCAGTCGAAGCATTCGTTCCTCCTCTTTCGTGGCATGTCTCCGGCCAAGACCGGGCTGCCCTCGTTGATCGTCCTTGGAATGTGCGCTGAGCGAGTTCTCCCGCTCAGCCGGCCGCGGCGAGCTCCCCGGCCTGGTCCCGGAGGGTCGACATCCGAGCTGCAAGACCCGCGGTGTCATCCGCTGAAAAGGCGAGGCCGAGCTTGGAACGGCGCCAGAGCACGTCCTCGGCGGTACGGGCCCATTCGTGCATCATCATCCAGCGCAGTTCGCCTTCGTGCAGGCCGTGGCCCAGGTCCTCGCCCAGCCGCTCGGCAATGCGCAGAGCGTCTGTCCCATAAGCTGCCACCATGCGACGGACGGTGCTCAGCGCGAGACAGGGTGCCGCGTGAGCGAGGCGGTCCTCGACACCATCCACCGCGTCCACCGCAAAGTCGCCACCCGGAAGGGGCGCTGCCCCGGTCCAGGGCCCGCCGCGCGGACCGAGCCGGCGGCCAATCTCCGCCAAGGCATCTTCCGCCAGCTTGCGGTACGTCGTGATCTTGCCGCCGAAGACGTTCAGCACGGGGGCTTGGCCATCCACGCCCTCTGTCCGCAGAACGTAATCGCGTGTTGCCTCTTGTGCTTTCGAGGCCTTGTCATCAAAGAGCGGGCGCACGCCTGAAAAGCTCCAGACGATGTCCTCGCGACGCAGCGGCTGCGCGAAGTACTCGCTCGCAGCCCTGAGGAGGTAATCAGTCTCTTCCTCGGTGATGACCGCATCCGCCGGGTTACCCGTGAAGTCACGGTCCGTGGTTCCCACCAAGGTGGTGTCGTTCGCGTACGGGATGGCGAAGATGATTCGCCCGTCCGCATTCTGGAAAATGAAGGCGCGGTCATGGTCGTAGAGTTTGCGTACGACGATGTGTGAGCCCTGCACGAGACGCACGTGCCGCGCCTCGCTCTGACCCAGGGGCCCCTGGATCACTCGGTCGACCCAGGGCCCCGCCGCATTGACGAGGAAGCGCGCGGCCACCGTCTCCTCACGGCCGGACGCGAGGTCACGCTGCACGATGTGCCACAGATCGCCCGCGCGGCCGGCAGATATCACGCGCGTGCGCACCGCGATCTCAGCCCCCTTGGCCGAGGCGTCCCGCGCGTTCAGGACGACCAGGCGCGTGTCGTCCACGCGCGCATCCGAATACTCGAAGCCGCGCCGGAACTCGGGTTTGAGCGGAGCGCCGATCGGACCCGTAAGATCGACCCGGCGGGTGGCCGGTAAGCGCTTACGACCACCGAGATGATCGTACAGGAAGAGGCCGAGACGCAGGAGCCAGGCCGGCCGCAAGCCTGAATGCAAGGGGAGGACGAAGCGAAGGGGGCGCACAATATGCGGCGCGATGCTCCAGAGGACCTCGCGCTCGGTCAATGCCTCACGAACGAGGCGAAACTCATAGTGTTCGAGGTAGCGGAGACCACCGTGGATCAGCTTCGTCGACCAAGCCGAGGTGCCGCTGCCCAAGTCGTTCTGTTCGGCAAGAAAAACGGAGTAACCCCGGCCTGCCGCATCCCGTGCGATGCCGCAGCCGTTGATTCCCCCGCCGATGACGGCAACGTCGAACGTGCGCATGATCGTTTCCTCTTTCGTATCACCGACCTCAGATGCGGTTACGAAAGTGAGACGACTAAATACGAAACAAATCGAAAGTCAATCGCAAGCGACGACGCTTAGCGTCCCGTCTCGACGAGGCGGACTCCCGATGCTTTGCAAAGGTCGCGCACCGCCTCGCTCCGACAATGATCGGTGACGAAGGTCCCGATTTGGCTGAGTTGGGCAAGGCGAACAGGGGCTGTACGATCGAACTTCGTCGAATCGGAAACTAGGACGACGTGCCGGGCATTGGCGATAATCGCCTGCGCCACCCGCACCTCGCGATAGTCGAAATCGAGAAGCGAGCCGTCCTCGTCGATCGCCGAAGCGCCGATGACGGCGAAGTCCACCTTGAACTGTCGAATGATGTCCACGGCCGCCTCGCCGACGATCCCTCCATCAGAGCGGCGGATCAGGCCGCCGGCCACGATGCACTCGATGTCGGCGCTAGCCCGCAGGGCGTGGGCGACATTGAGATTGTTGGTGATCACCATCAGGCCGGAATGGCCGAGGAGCGCCCGAGCGACCGCCTCTGTCGTGGTGCCGATGTTGATGAAGAGGGACGAGCGATCCGGGATGAGGTCGGCCGTCGCGCGGGCGATGGCGGCCTTCTCCTGCGCCGCAATTGCGTTGCGGGCCTCGTAGTCGAGATTCTCCGCGCCTGATCCGAGGACCGCCCCGCCATGCACCCGCGACAGCAGCCGGGCTTCGCACAGGTCGTTCAGGTCCTTACGTATGGTTTGCGCACTAACCGTGAAGCGGACGGACAGGGCCTCGACCAGCACGCGTCCCTCCCCGCGCGCGAGGTCCATGATGGCGTTCTGACGCTCTGAGAGCATGCTGTCCGATCTCGATCTGATGAAACCGAAACCTGTTCGGGCGCGAGCGAAAGTGCAAGTCCTGATCGCGATCGAGTATGATGAACAGGGTATGCGTGGCGACCGCTGCCACCGCTGGGCCACGCCGCACTTGCCGAACGAGGGCTTCGGTAGAGTTCAGTTGGATCCTGTTCGAACCGTGAAACGAGGCAAACCGGCGCTCATCCCAGGCACTGAACGTTCTCGCACGCGGCTTTGTCTGCTGTGCCGGACGACAGCCGAAACGGAGCAGGCGGCGATCGATCATGGGCGGAACACCGATGCGTGCGCTCGGTCCCGACCGGGCCTGCCATCGACCCTCCGTCGTCACCATCGCGTAGCCATCCTGTCGGGGCCCGAGTAAGACGCCGGGCCTACGATCGCGAAGCCGACGGATCACATGCGCCCTCTGATCTTGACCCTGCCGCTGCTCCTCGCGGCTACCAGTGCCCACGCCGAGCCAGCATCGACCCTGGACGGATTATGGCAACTGCTCGGCTCCTGCGCCCGAGCGGTCGAAGGTCCTGAGGGGTCAAGCGGGTCAGAGGTGACCGTCTTGTTCAGCATCAAGCGCGATGGGAGCCTCCAGGGGCAGCCGCGGATCGCCTACTCCAGACTCGTCGGGGAGGACGCGGCCCAGAAGGCGTTTCTCGCCGAGGTGCTCGGCGGCATTGCGCGTTGCTTTCCGTTAGCGATCACGGATCGTCTCGGCGGTGCGATCGCCGGGCGACCGCTGCGACTGCGGGTGACGAACCGCGCGCGAGAGCGTCGCGCATAGTCATCGCGGCGCCGAGGCACGCGATATGGGGGGATCGTCCACCGCTTGCCCTTGACCGGCTGTAATCCTCAGAGGGCAAGCTAGAACCCATCTCGGAGATTGGACCATCCATGCAGCCCTGTGGCGGCTCTGGATCACAGTGTAAGCTCTTGTCGCGGTGGGCCTTCATGTGGCGGGATCGCTGTCTTCAGCCAGCGTCGTCGACCAGCAAGGTATGAACCCCTTCACCGTAGCCCCGACCGAGGCCAGCCAAGTAAGCGCGCTCGATTCATCGCACCGAACCCTACTGCGGGGCATGCGGTGACCTGACCACGTGCGAAATTTTCAGGGTATGAACCAGTGACATCGTATTGAAACGACGTCCTCCTGAACCGGCTGATTCATTGAGATGTTTGGTGGGTGCACAAGGGTTCGAACCTTGGACCCGCTGATTAAGAGTCACCAGCTGCGGCATAACGCAAGCTAACACGGCATAACACAAAAACGTAAAATTCCTCATTCTCCGCTTGCACTTACGGGAGAGTGTTAGCTAGCGTTGCAACGCTGTCACACGCTGTCTAACACCCTTGTTCCGTTACGTATCTGTTACGTGGAGCTCTCTACAATGGCCAAGCCACTCACTGCACGTGCTGTCGAGCAGGCGAAGCCAGAAGGGCGCGTGCGCGAGATCCCCGACGGCGGACTGCCCGGCCTCTATCTTGTCATCCAGCCCTCTGGAACTCGCTCGTTTACGCTGCGCTATCGCCACATCGGACGCACTCGCAACATGACTTTGGGGCGCTGGCCCGCCTTCTCGCTTGGTGAGGCACGAGACGCGGCTCGGACTGCACTCCGTGCAATCGAAGAAGGGCGTGACCCGGCCGGCGAGAAGCGCCACACCAAGACTGATTCCTCGACCCTTTGTTTAGAGGTGGCTCGCCTCTTTATCGAGCGTGACCAACGCCCCACCAACCGGACCTGGAAGGAAACAGCCAGGCTTTTGGGGCTCCGTCCTGATGATGCCCACTACACGCTTATCAAAGGCGGCATCATCGATCAGTGGTCTGGGCGGCGTATCGAGGAGATTCGTCGCCGAGACGTGATCGCTGTCCTCGACGCGCTGAGCGAAAAGCCGGCCACGAAGCAGAATACGTTTGCTGCCCTGCGCCGTCTCTTCAATTGGGCTCTCGCGCGGGACCTCATCGCCATCAGCCCCTGCGCCGGTGTCGAAGCTCCGTCGCCGAGCCCGGCACGGGAACGTATTCTTACCGACGACGAAATGTGTTGGTTCTGGTACGCCTGTGATGCTGTGGGGCCGCCCTTCGCACCACTCTTCCGGCTCTTGTGCCTAACAGGACAGAGGCGCGAGGAAGTAGGGGGAATGCGATGGGGCGAGTTGGATGGCAACCTGTGGACAATCCCCGCTGAACGCGTGAAGAACGGCCGCGAGCATTCACTTAACCTGCCCCTTTCCACGCTCGCAATCATCAAGGGCATCCCCCGCATACAGAACTGCTCGTTCGTGTTCTCGACAACAGGCAAGACGCCGGTGTCCGGCTACTCTGAGGCGAAGCGCAGGCTGGATAGCGCAATGCTTAAGCTAGCCCAGCGCGAGACCGCACGCGCTGACGTCCAGATCCCACCATGGCGCTTACACGACCTGCGTCGGACGGCCGCCTCCGGTATGGCGAAACTTGGCATTGGCCTTCCAGCCATTGAGAAGGTGCTAAACCACGTGAGTGGTTCATTCGGCGGCATCGTCGGAGTGTACCAGCGGCACGAGTTCAAAGCAGAGAAAGCCATAGCACTGGAAGCGTGGAACGGGCATGTCATGTCCTTAGTCAGAGCCGCTTCTTCAAAGGACACTTCGCGCCCCCTTCGTCGGTAACCAACACATAGAACTGACTTGCTCATGCGCCGCTGTGCATACGACAGCCGAGCACCGAACCGCTTAGATAAAGGCATTAGTGCTATGGAAGCCGATCGTATTCGGCTTAGGCTGGAACCGAACAATGCGAGATCCCTTGGACCCCGATGAAGCTTGGCTTGCAGATGCCGAGATTTGGCAAGAACAAATGGGTCCAATGCCGCCACGGCCGGATTGGGACGAGACCAATCTCGAGGTGTGGGTTCGCTGGGCTAATTGGATCCTAGACCACGGTGGTCAGCCCAACGCGGAACCCGAAAACAGATCCGACGAGTCAGAGTACGAGAGATTTCAGAAAGATTTCGCAGAACAGCTGGCCGAGGAAACAGCTTGGCTTGACGAAATCGAGCAGCTTCGCAGGAAGTACCCACGCCTCGCAGCGCGATTGCATGTTCGTGAAAGCTCACGGGCCCGCGGACGGCCGATAAAAGGATCTAAAAGCAACAGCAAGGATCATAGCAAAACTGCAGCAGCGCATGAGGCCGACATCAATGCGCAATTGGCGGCGCAGGACATTAAACACATTCGGGCCCTGTACCGGCAGTATTTTGGTAAACGCAACCGCCCGAGCAACCTGCCACCCCACCCTGAGGAGTTAGCCGCGGCACGTTGGAGCGCCGACGTCGCGATGGTTCGCGAAAAGAAGAGACGAGGAGTCTCGAAACCGCGCAAAAAATAGCGGCCGGTTTTTCTGTGTAGTTCGGCGACGCCGCTCTCGTTAGTACTCTGCTCAACAAGTTAAAACGGAGCAGAGGAAAATGAAATCCACTACAGAGCTCAGTCGCGAGCAGGAACAATGGCTTCCAGGGCCGCAGGTCGATAAGCGCTACGGTATCAGCGCGATGTCCCGTTGGCGGTGGATGCACGACCCCAAGCTCGGCTTTCCAGCACCCACTATAATTCGTCGGCGTACATTCTGGCGGCTCTCCGATTTGATCGATTGGGAGCAAAAGATGTCAGCTCGGCTGCCTTCAAAGATGGAGGCTGCGTAATGTCTAAGACACAGTATCGAAGAGCTGAACGCAAAACGGACCAGAGCGAGCGTGCATCTTCAGTTTCGCCGATGAAGTTCCAGCAATGTATCTGCGAACCATATGAGCATACAGACTATACCGGGATATTTCATGTCGGATGCACTGTACACGGCGGAAATTCTAAAGAAATTTGCTGCGCAATCAAGTTATGGAATTCTCAGCTTATGGAGCCCAACCCTGGTGAAGCCCCTGATTACGAAAAGGTCCAGTGCAAATGCGGCTTCAAATACTATAGGTGATCTCAGTGGACTATTCAAACGCGCAGTCTGAAGCAGATAGTGCAGACGTCGAAGACCTTCTGCCGGTTACACGCAAAACGTCGGATTACGAAACTTTCGCTGCTGCTCGAGATCTAATCAACCTAGGCTTCCAACTAGTACGTCTTAAACCTGGCACCAAGGAGCCAATTAGCAAGGCTTGGCAGAACAGCACTCCCACCGCCACAGAATTCCAGAGGGGAGTTGGTATTGGCGTCCAAGTCGGAATTAAATCAGGCGGGCTCATTGATATTGACCTAGATTGCCCTGAAGCTCGGCAGTTGGCCTCGTACTTATTTCCTGATGCGGTTGCGTTCCGTCGCAAAAGCCTGCCCCAGAAAGCACCAGGCCATCTGCTCTATCGCTGCATTGACATACCAGAGGAGGAGCAAAAAATCACGCGTTTTGATTTTAGGGGACAGGCCGAGGAAGCAGCTACAAACAGTCTAAATTTGCCGAAATCAGTTGTCCTCGAGATACGAGCTGGCAAAGGATACACAGTCTTTCCGCCGTCATTCCTTCCCTACGGAGGGGCCTCGGCGCACGACTCGGGCAAGGAACCGCTTGTCTGGAATAACGAAGGCGCTCCTAGCGCCATGCCTGATATAGGGTGGAAAGAGCTTCGTGCCCGCGTTGGCCTGCTCGCATTCCTGTCGGTTGTGCTGCGGATATATCCCCGAGAAGCTGGCGGCCGTGATGATTTTTGCCATCGGCTAAGCGGGGCACTGTTGGATGCTGGCATCGATGCTGAAAACTGTGACCGTATCATCGGCATCCTTGCTGACTCCGCAGAAGATACGGAGGCGGATGCCCGTCAAGGAAAGGCCGAGCGCGCAGCAATCCGCAGGCAGCAGGGGAAGCCGACGTCTACGTTGCATAGCTTCCTCGATTATGTCGGCCTAGGACCTTGCGAAAATCGAATTCGGCTTTGGCTACGTTTAGAGAAGATTGTAATAGCTGAGCAATTGGAGATACTTGATGGTGCCATAGCTGTGGACTCGCCCGAACTTCATTCGAAAGTCCTTCAGCTCAGCACGCTGCTACGAACCAAGTCCGGAAACGTTTACAAGCGAGGTGGGCAACTCGTCCGAATCTACACGCTGGAGAAGCCTGAACAGGTTACTAAGCAGGTGAGAGGCGAGGAGCAGGTGCTCCGTTTGCGCCCAGCCGGCCTTTTCGAGATTCGCGAGGCCACGCCGGGATGGATGGCGATTGAGGCAAGCCGGGTCGGCGGTAAGTTCTGCAAACGAAATCGTCTCGTCGAACCTCCAACGGAGCTGTTCCACCGTCTGCGCGACTACACGGACTCCCTTGATCTTCCTGACCTCCGTGGGATCACCATGACGCCGACGCTAACATGCGATCGGCCCGGGTACGATGCCCATTCGGGCATGTATCACGCCTACCCAGAAGGGCTGTTCCCGCCTAGCCCACCGGAACCCACGCGTGCGGATGCTGAGGCGGCCGTCGAGCGGCTCTGGACTCCGCTGCGCGGATTTCCCTTCCCTGATACCGCTTCAAGAGCGGTCGCGCTCTCAGCCATCATTTCGGCGGTACTGCGCGCAGATCTGCCTGGTGTTCCGATTCACCTAATCGACGCCCCCAGTGCAGGGACCGGAAAGACGTTACTGGCCAAACTGGTCGGGATCATTGCGACGGGCGTCCTCCCCACCATTCTAACTTACACAGGCGACGAGGAGGAGGACCGCAAGCAGCTCTCGGTCGCCCTGATGGCGGGGGCCCCTGTCATTCTGTTCGACAACATCAGCAAACCGCTCCGCGGCGACTTCCTTGCGGGCGTGGTCACCTCACCCGAGTTCGACGTCCGAATTCTCGGCAGGTCTGAAAACGTGAAGATCGACACACGGTCGCTTATCCTAGGATCGGGAAATAACACCGTCGTTCAAGGAGATCTCGGACGCCGGACGGTCCGGTGTAGGCTCGACGCAAACGTGGAGCGGCCTGAGGAGCGTATATTCGACTTCGATCCGCTAAATGAAGCTTTAACGTCGAGACCGCAGCTTGTAACAGATGCGTTGACAATCGTGCGGGCCTATCTTCTAGCCCACTGCCCCGCTCCTACAGCCCCCCTCGGCAGCTTCGAAAGATGGAGCCGTCTTGTTCGAGAACCCTTGATTTGGCTTGGACAAGGCGATCCAGCAGGTACTCGACTTGCCTTCGAGGACTTCGACCCGGAGCGTGAGGCCAAAACCAAGCTGATCCAAGCGTTGTTCAAGGGTTTCGGCTGCGGTCAATGGTTCAAGCTAGCCGACATCGATCGCGCTACCACAGCCGAGATGGTGCTGGTCAAAGAAGCCCTCACCGGCCTTCTCTACGAAAGCAGATGGGGGACGAGGCAACTCGGGAAGCTCTTGAGCCGGCATCGAGACGGTCCACTTCTCGGCGTTTCGATTAGGACTAGGATGGACCGACATGCCGGCGTGATGGAGTACAAACTGGACGGTGAGCCTACGCCGGAGCTCCTTCAAACACTTTCCACATCGGACGAAAGCGCCGAAGACAATTGCCCATTTTGAGACCGCGAGGTCGACAGGCGCCTCTGCTCCTGGGACTACTCAGAAAAACGTTCATGTTGTTCTTCGGATGTTACATTGGACGCGGGGTTTGCGGGTTTGGCGGGGGTGGCGTAAGCGGCTTGTGCCCCCCCCCCGCCTGCTTATTGTCGTTAAACAACAACAGCACAACGATTTTATATGCCGGCCTCCTTCAGGTAACACGGCAAGACCCAGCAAACCCGCTCGAGGCCTCTTAAACATCCAATCGACGCTTCCAGCAGCATCTACTTCCTGCACGCCACATCTCGCCTTTGTTCTGGGAAATGCGCATGGCTCGGCCGCGAACGAAAAGACACCTTCTTGTCGAGAATGCCGCCTGTCTCGACCTGAATGCCCTCAAACGCGCCGGCTTCTTGGTGCCTGGCAGGCAGATTCGCGGCGTCCTTCCGCTTTCCCATCACCTGTCCCGCACGCCTGCGGGTGCGGTTTGCGTTACGGGCTGCGTTCATAATGAGGAACACGGCTTCGTGATCATCAGGTTTGACCTGCGACGCAGACCCGCGGTGCAGCAGAACGTTTCCTTAGTCTCGGTGCCGCGTGTCCCTTACGGCGGCCGACGCTGGTTCTTCCTGTGCCCGCAGACCGGCGCCCGAGCCTGCCGCCTCTACCTGCCTCAGAGCGGCGAGCGCTTCCTTTCCCGCGAGGCACATGGGCTCCGCTACGCCTCTGAGCATGGAGCTCAGGATACCAACGACATTGCTCGAGTGTGCCGCCTCTACGCCCTCATTGCGGGTGACGCTCCGCCGAACGGAGCACTCAGCTCCCCTCCCTGTCGGGCGAAAGGGATGCACTCGGCAACTCATGCACGCCTGACATCCCGCCTGATGCACGTTCAGGTCCGCGTCGTAGAGCGACTCGGTGCATGGCTTGAGGCGCTGCGGCTCGATGAGCGGCGCACACCGTAGCTACAAGCCGCAAGAGCGCGGCTCAGACAGCTGGGAGCGTGTCGACCGGAGCAACTGTGCACTTCTCCGCTAGCCGCCGCTGTCGCCCTTCTGAGCGCCGCCTGGTTTGTGCACGCGGAAGCTTGACAGCTCCATGTGCCTGAACCCCGCTGGAACTCGCATATGAAGGCCGAGCGAGGAGGCCATCGCGGATAGTTGCAAACGCAGACGAAGCGCCTAACCGCCATGCTCGCTGAAGGGGGAATAACGGAAGGTGATGACCAGAAGCTGAAGTTCGGAAGTTCTGTTTCGGAGTTGGCCTTCCTGAGGTAGGCACACTCAGAGGCCGTCGGAGTACACACATCATAGTGTCGCGATGGACCTAGGAGGAAGCCTTTCGAGGACGCCGCGATCGGTTGGAGGAAGAAGGAGCTTTAGGCGCCGCCGGTAGTTTAGCCGGCGCCGTCTCATTCAGAGATGTTCGTATGGCCTTGCGGTACTGAAACAGCATTGGGATACCAATTATGAGAGGTTCCCCGGCAGCGGGAAGTGGTGAAACGAAACTCTCGATGATCTTTATCGATTTCTCCTTCCATTCGCCCTTTGCGTGGTTCCCATTCGCGTCTGGAACGCATGCATGACCGTTTCCAACAACGATCCTCATGCCGGGGGCGCCGTGAGCTCCGAAGAGACGTGGTCGGCGGAATGGTGGGCGGACTTCCTCAAACGTGAACTCGCAACGACGCGTGACGTATTCAGGTTGAAGCCGAGACTGCTGCTGGGTCAGGGCCGCAGCGAGCGCCAGACCGCAGGCGACTACGCGGGCCGCGAGTTGTTGGAACTCGTCCAGAATGCTGCCGACGCAGCCACAGAAGGCGGTGGCAATGGTCGAGTACTCATTGATGTCGGCCGGCAGGGTCTGATCGTCGCCAACACGGGTCAGCCTTTCCGGTCCAGGGGCGTCGAGTCCCTAATGACGCCGAATGCCAGCGACAAGCCTGGGCGCAATGCGACGCTTATTGGTGCGAAGGGCCTGGGGTTCAGAGCCCTACTCAACTGGTCCCACGAACCCGTCGTCTCGAGCGGTCATCTTGAGATTGCATTCTCCTCGGCCCATGCCGCTAGGCAAATCCGCGCACTGGCGGCTGAGAACGAGGAAATCGCCAAGATCCTGGCCGTCGAAGAAGAATTTCCTGCGCCTGTTCTGGGTTTCCCGGCGTTCGGACCGGATATCGAGGGATTGCCGA
The DNA here is from genome assembly GCF_002917135.1 of Methylobacterium sp. V23. Classification (NCBI taxonomy): domain Bacteria; kingdom Pseudomonadati; phylum Pseudomonadota; class Alphaproteobacteria; order Hyphomicrobiales; family Methylobacteriaceae; genus Methylobacterium; species Methylobacterium sp. V23. The sequence continues at coordinate 54,497 of NZ_PDHT01000024.1, read as the reverse complement.
ATGGCCCTCAACGTTCATTGCTTAAGAAGTCTCGGGAGCACAGGCAATCTGGCTACGACACGGTTATTGCGGCGCCCTTCGACGATCAACAAGCATACGAAAGGGCTGTAGTTCAAGCCGACGAGTTCGATTCGACCTTCCTATTGTTCGTGCCGTCCTTAGTGGAGATCGCGCTCAACGTCGAAGGCCGTCGCCCTGTCGTCTGGAAAAGACATTCCGTTGGCAAGGATGTGTACGAGATCGAGATCGTCGCCAGCAGCGCAGCAAATTCCCAGAAATGGATCTGCAAGCGCGAGAAGGGCGAAACGTCGATCAAGGGAAAGGCAACCACGTTCGAACTCGCCTTAGCCATTCGACTGGATCGGCCGATCGCGTCCTCGTTCCTGCATTCCTATTTTCCGACGAGCTTGCGCCTACCTTTTCCTGCATTATTCCACGCCACGCTAGAGCTTGCTTCCAACCGCAAAGCGATCCGCGAGAAGTCGGATCGCAATGACGCAGTTCTCCGTGCACTGGCGCACTTCTATGCGCGTGTTCTCAAGCAACTTGTCCGATCCAAGCAGATCGCCAATGCAATCGACTTTCTCGCACGGGACAAGGAGTTTCCAGACCCTCTTAAAACCTTCGAGGAGGAGGTCTACGAAGCTGTTCGGCCGTTGGAGCTCATCCCCACGATGCGTGGTCGGCGGCTGAGTGCGAAGACTGTTCGACGGGGTCCAGCCGGCTATGAGAGGCATCTGCCGGGCCGTCTCTTCGCGGATTTGGCAAAAAGCCGAAATGCAAGCGATCTCGCCGTGATGGGCAGACTTGGCATTGAAATACTCAAGGAAAGCGCGGTGCTCCGAGTTCTGCGAGCCGCCGAACTGACCATGGAGGAGCGCGCTACAGTCATCGCCGGCGTTGCCCGGACCATTCCCTTGTCGGATCACGTCAAGTGGAAGTGGCTGCTCGTGGACCAGCATGAACGAGCCTTTGCGCCGAGGAACACACCGTTCCCTCCGCCGGCTAATGAGACCAAGCTCCCGGAGCTCCCTACATGGGCTAGCTCTAAATTCATTCATCCCAAGCTATGGCGACTCCTTATGCGCAGGGTTGAGGGGCAGACGCCTAGGGAGAAGATACGGCAACTCTATGGCTTCGGCCTCACCGAATACAGCAACGAAAGCATTATCGCGTCGCTTCGGCAGCAAGCGGCGCGTACACTGGCGAGACGAGGCGCAGATCAAGGATTGGTGCAGCGTCAATTGCTGCAGACGGTCTTCGACCTGTACGACCCGCACAACCGGACCCCGCCGGGGACATTTAAGGTCTGTAGCGCTGATGGGGTGTGGCGCGAAGCCAAGGAACTCCACCTCTCGGCCGAGTACGGGACCACGGGTCGCATTAATGCCGCCCTGTACGCCAGTGCGCCGGAGCTCTTGCTCGCCAAAGCCAAAGAGAACGGCATCGTCGACGCCGCGCGGGATCCAGCGCAGTTCTTCATCTGGATCGGCGTCAATGAATGGCCCCGGACCGCAACTGTCGTCCTTCCAAACAACCTTCGTCAACGGCTGCTGGAAGTTTTGCCCGCCGAGGTTACCGTCAGCGACTCCAACTCGCACCAATCCTTCCAGAAAAACGAGATTCAGTGGGCTTACAATTTCGTCGCCGAATGCTCGATGATTGTTGGACTGGAGAACATCCTGGGGACCGCGGATAGCGATGCCATATTGGCTTGGCTGGGTCAGGATCCGAGATTCGACCAGGCTTCTCCTGAACCCTTTGCGACCTCGGCCAAGGGTCGGAAGGGCGGTGCATCCGGCTTCCGAAAGTATCATGGACCTCTTCCAGATATCGTTCGCGGATTGATCTCCGACACGCCTTGGTTGGCCTGCAAGGACGACACTCGTCGAGCGCCTGCGGAGTCGATGGTGCAGCCTTTGAGGCTTGCCGAACTCTTCAGCGTTCCACGTCCCGCCGCAGTGGGGAGTGACGAACGCTACGGACTGACCCATCCAATATGGCGGCGCGGATTGGAGAACGCGTCGGTGCCTCAGAATTTGGCACACCTCTCCGAGGGTAGGCTTTTCGATATCTTTCGAGGCCTCAAGGACCGCGAAGTCAATGGCGATGTCGTTCGGCGCCTGTACCAGCAGGTCTTAGAATTGGAGACATTCGACGCCGACCGCGCCCTGTCCGAGCGTCAAGAATTCCTCCGGCACGGCAAGCTATTGGTGAGAAAGGGGCATGAGCGGATCTGGGTGCGCCCATCGGAAGCCCTCTACGTGGATCAGACTGGCTTCCCCGCCGCTGCCCGTGACTTCCTCGCTCTTATCGAGTTACCACCTCGACGCAATACAGGGAATGTCGAGGAGCGCTTTGGTGTCAAGGCGTTCAGTCAGCAGCAGCACCGGATTGAGGTGATCAGCATCGACGAGGAACGAGGCGCGCTCGCTGCGATGCTGCGGTCGACTTTCGATCGAACCAAGCCTTTCATCCGGGCACTCCGAGCTTCCGATGGAAGCCCTGCTCCAAGACTAAGGCGTTTCGAACGGCTGCGACTATGCGTGGCGCACACCGTTGAGATTGCCGTCACCCTCGGTTCGCAGCGGAGGTTCGAGGGATCACTCGACTTGTGGAGCCACGTTCTCCGCGACGACGAATTGGTGGTCACTATCGATAATCGACTCAGCCCGGCTCAAGCTCAAGCACTGGCGCACGAGGCCGTCGCCGATGGCATTGCCGAGGTCCTCGAGCTACAGAGCGGGGCGGATTTCTCAAAGCTCCTGTCCGCCCCTGACGACGGTCTACGCTCAATACTTTTGCATCGTATGCTCCCGGATCTTTCGGACCAAGAGATGGACGAGCTCCTGGCCGACTTCGACCTTGATGACGAACACTACGACCCAGTGCAGGTGGACGCCTCCACTCTCTCAAGGAGTCCCGCTGCACCTCTGACTTCGCCCCCTGTTTCTCCGCTGACGCCAACAGTTGATACGAACTCCCCCGCCGTCCGCCCGGAGAACCCTTCCGCCGTTTCTGCCTCCAAGGTCGATCATGGGAAGACCGTGTCGCTTCCCGACCCAGGTCTACGCAGAAAGCTGCTGGTGCGAGTGGGCGGCGGCACAGGACCCCTAAGTGGCTCCGCGCCATTGGACCCCTACCGCGCTGGCGATGCTGAGGAGTGGGCATCCATGTTCGAAGAGAGCGAAGGGCGTTACCCCTTGGACGTGGACCATCTCCGGGGACAGGGAGCCTACGGATGCGATCGACTAAGCTTCGAATCCGCTTCCGATCGGGCTGCGTTCATGGAGGACCCGAAGCGCACCGATCTCGTAGCCCGCTTTATCGAGGTGAAGTCGGGCTCCATCGAACTGACGGAAACCGAGGTCCGGTCGGCAGAGATGAGAGGCGCGCGGTACTTCATTTACCGGATCGTGTTCGACGACGCCTCTCGAGATTCAGCTGACCTGACCATGTTGGCCGATCCCATCGCATATCGACAGGCCCTTCTGGCCCGGTACGAATTCCGGATTGATGCTGTCGACGACAGGCAACGCTATCAGCTACAAGCAGTATCTGATTTCGCAAAAGGAGAAGATAAATTTATTTAACCATAGAATTCGCCTTGTTATCTATTTGATAAGATACAGAACCCTCTTCTCGCTGCTTATCCACGCTTTTCCATGCCCACCTGGGGACTTGTGGGGCATCACGATTAATCTCGTTCAGCCGCTGACGATAGGTCTGTACCCGTTTGACTGCGGCTTCACATTGGCTGGAATCAGGAAAATCGGTTTCCCAGTTCTTGCAGTCTCGCCAGAGTGCATGCAGGCTCTCGGCGGCATTTCGATGACGACTGGCCGTCTCGTTGAGATTGAGAAATGCCGTGAGGCCGCTCAATAATGAAACGCTCAAGCTTAAGAACACAGAAATTCCGAGAAGAAGTGTCTCTCCGATTCCTGCGGTTGGTAAAACTGTTTTAGTTTGACTTGATATGATCCACGTCAGCATGATGGATAGTAGCATTGCGGGAAGTCCGAGATAAAGTTTGTGCACCCGCTCAAGTACTCGCGCTGCATGCCAATGAGCAAGTTTGGAGGACTCAGTGTCCTCAAGATGCCTTTGAACTTCTTCTTTAACTGCTTTGAAGTGCCTTTCGTCAAATGCCACGCTGGTCTCCCTTAGGAAGATCGTAAAAGCTCTGACGAATGTTTTCACATTTGCATTTAAGCAGATGTAACTGCTCTTTGCTGACCGAAAAACTTTCGTCCCATTCGGCCATGGTGCCAATTAGATAGGAACTCATAAGATCAGATCGCATCGCTTCTGTACTTAAAGTAGAGAACAACAATAAAATAGCATTGCTAGTACTAGAATATTTAATTCCACGGACAGCTAGCTGAGAAAATAAAAATGTTCGAAGTGCAGTCCAATGCAATGCTGCCGACTGTTCTCGCAGTCCGGCGTCTTCAAGCGCATGGGCGGCCTTTAGCTGTTTGGCCGCCAAGTGTTGTTTTGCATCAAACTCAAAGCTCTCTGCCATTTTCTCGAACATTCTTAATAAACCGCGTGCTATTTCCGTGAAACTGGTTGGCGTTGATAGGAAAACAGCTGATTAAAAACCCAGTACTCTGTGAGAGATCCGCTAGTACAGCAGATAACTTACAGATTACATCAAATGCTTCCATTTCGGCTGGAATGATAATCGCAATATCGATGTCGTCAGGTGAAGAATTCTTTAGTGCAGATCCGAATACCAGCAATGCCTCCGCGCAAGGTAGGACCGATCTGAGTTCGAGTCCAATCTCTTGAAGGGCATTATCGAGTGGGATTGCTGAGCGTATCGCCATCGCTGTTCTCTTTTAAACTCCCCTGCCTCCATGCAGCAAGCTGCTAGGCCACGTTTGTATAGGAAATGCGAGCTCAAAAATAGCTTACCAACTTAAGCCGGAATTTCTAGGCGACCGACGAATGGCTGCTTCCGGGATGCGCCAGGGAAGGTCGGAAAAGCTGAGTTGGGTCGTTAGCAGCATGTCCGCATCCGAGCAGGCAGCCAACTTCCGCTCTTGGCGCGTTTCAGACCTTCGGAGCCCCGAATCCATATCTGATCCAACACCAGGAAACTGCACTCAGTTCAGCGAGCATGCACTCAGCGGCATCCGGTGATGTTATCGTTAAACAGGCTCAGTAGCTCTAGCAGCTGATTTGTAACCACCTGCTGTAGAAGATGATTGTTTCGTATTTCTCGGGGTTTGTATTAAGAGTTCGACGAGCATGTGACGTTCGACGTAACACATGCGTAACACAGGTCCCGCTTACGCTCTGGCGGCGCTCGCTAAGAGCAAACATCTGCCGTTTAGAATGCAAGCCAATGTCCCGCTCTGCGCCACAGGCGGAAATTCGCCGTCTCTCCAGGGGCGGACGTTCCGCTTCCGATCCAGCCACGTCGTAGAAGCCGGCCCACACAGGCCTCAAAAGCGGTCGTTCATCGCTCTGTGAGTTCGGCAGCAATGCGCCATCTGCGGACCTTCAGCGGCCTCATTGTTGAAGAATGGTGTTGCTCCATGAGCACACGATCGCAAGTTGGGTGATATGGCGCTCGACGGTCCTTGCGTCGCGACGTTGCGAGTCTATTGAATCGCGCCTGCTTGGGAGGCTCGATCAACCGTGCCGACATTGTGAATTGTTTCGCCGTGTCGATTCCAGGGGCGCCGAAGGATCTGGCTCTCTACCAGGAACGTTCGCCTGGAAACATGCAGTACGACACGCGCGGGAAGCGCTATGTCCCAGCTGAGAAGTTCATTCTGCAATTTCTCGATCCTGCCCCTTACGTCTATCTGGCCCAACTTCGCTCAGTAGCCGAAGGGGGCCTGCCCGCCCATAACTCGTGGACCGCAACGCTGTCCAACGCGGACGTCGCACTGACCCCCAAGCGGGACATCGATACTGCGTTCTTATGCTGGGCTCTAAACACAGCGCGCGAAGGCGACTCAGTGGAGATTTTCTATCAGTCAATAACCGAGGTGCGGTCAGATCCAATCTGGCACCGGACCACGCCACATGCCGTCGGCTTTGATGGCTTCCGCTGGCCTGCTCAAGCTTATTGCCACCTTGAGAACAGGTTGAAGGACGTCCTGCTTGTGCGCTTCCTGAAAGTGCATGGCAAGGGCAAGCCTGGCCTGCCCTGCGAGCAAGACTGGCTCTGGAACTGTTCTTACGATGTAATCATCCGACCGCATCCCGATTTGACCGTGAGCCAGAAGAATGTGGTCACTAAAAATTACAGAATCGCCCTTGGCAACAGTGTGCTGCCCATCCAACACGCGATGCTGTTCTATATTCCGAAAGAACTCGGCCTACTTGGTAGCACAGCAAAGCAGAGCGCTCGTCCGCAGCATGCTGTCGCAATAAACCGCGAGCAACCTGGGACTGCGTTCAATAAAGCGGAGCTTCAGATGTTATTATTATATCATGGAGGAGCGTCGATTGATGGCGGCCAAGCTCGAAAGCATTAGGAATGGCGCTTCCGTCCGCGGGATCGCGTCTGCGCAACCCGTTCAGATCGTGTCGGTCGACTGGATCGGAGATCAGGCGGTGAATGTTGTTTATCGCGATCATAACGGGTCGGTCGCCGAGGCTGTTCTCTACAGGGACGATGAGCATCGCCTCGAGGTCGAGCAGGATGGGCGGCCCTGGTCGTTCGACGCAGATGGTGCGCTGCTGAGGTTAGTGACCGAAGCCAACCGCATCAAGCTTGCGCATTATTTCGACCCCTACCTCGCCATTCACACCAGCCTTGTGGATCCACTGCCGCATCAAATTTCGGCAGTCTATGGCGAGATGCTTCCGCGGCAGCCGCTGCGCTTCCTCCTCGCGGACGATCCTGGCGCCGGCAAGACGATCATGGCCGGATTGCTAGTCAAAGAGCTGATCGCGCGTAGCGACCTGGAGCGTTGTCTCGTAGTCGCACCAGGTAGCCTGGTCGAGCAGTGGCAGGACGAACTAGGTCGAAAATTCAACCTTGAGTTTGATATCTTGACGCGCGACATGATCGAGACGTCGCGTTCGGGGAACCCGTTCAACGACCACGATCGGCTCATCGTCCGTCTGGACGTGCTGGCCCGCAACGAAGACCTGCAAGAAAAGCTCATGAGCGCACGCGAGTGGGATCTCGTGATCTGCGATGAGGCCCACCGCATGTCGGCGACCTACTTCGGTGGGGAGGTCAAATACACGCGTCGTTATCAAGTGGGTCAGAAGCTTGGCCAGGTTTGCCGGCATCTCCTGCTCATGTCGGCGACGCCCCACAATGGGAAGGAGGAAGATTTTCAGCTCTTCATGGCACTGCTCGATGGCGACCGCTTCGAGGGGCGTTTCCGCGATGGCGTCCACTATGCCGACACCGAGGACATGATGCGGCGTTTGACCAAGGAGGAACTGCTTAAGTTCGATGGGCGGCCGCTGTTTCCTGAACGCCGTGCCCGCACTGTCAAATATCAGCTCTCGGAGGGCGAGGCCGCGCTCTACGCCGCCGTCACCGATTATGTGCGGACCGAGATGAACCGGGTACAGCGGTTTGCCGAGGGAGACGGCAAGAAGCGAAACAACGTCGGTTTCGCCCTGCAGATCCTCCAGCGGCGTCTCGCTTCCTCACCGGCTGCCATCTACCAGTCACTGAAACGCCGCCGCGAGCGGCTCGAAAACGAGCTGGGCGAAGCGCGGCTCGCGGCCAAGGGGAGACGGGCTGGTATCGGCGAGCCGTCGGTTAGCTCGGATGTTCTCGGCAACATCGACGAATACGGACAGGACGAGATCGATGAGCTTGAGGAGCTGATCTCGACAGGCGCGACTACAGCGGAGACAGTCGAGCAGCTCGCCCTGGAGGTCGATACCCTCAAGAGGCTGGAGTCAATGGCGCTCAGTGTACTGCGCTCTGGCGTCGATACCAAATGGACGCAGCTGAACCGGATACTCGACGACGATCTCATGATCGACGCAGCCGGGAATCGCCGCAAGCTGATCATCTTCACCGAGCCCAAGGACACTCTCCACTACCTGCTCGACAAGGTGCGCGCGCGCCTTGGCAGCCCCGAATGCGTGGACGTCATCCATGGTGGGGTGTCGCGCGAGGAGCGCAGGAAAGTGATCGAGCGCTTCATGCAGGACAAAGACCTGCTTGTGCTAATCGCCAACGACGCCGCCGGCGAAGGCGTGAACCTCCAGCGCGGCCACCTGATGGTCAACTATGACCTGCCTTGGAACCCCAACAAGATCGAGCAGCGCTTCGGCCGTATCCACCGCATCGGGCAAACCGAGGTTTGTCACCTCTGGAATCTTGTGGCGGCCGACACACGCGAAGGCGACGTCTATGGGCGTTTGCTCGAGAAGCTGGAGGCAGCACGGGAGGCTCTTGGCGGGCGCGTCTATGACGTGCTCGGTGAGCTGTTCGAAGGGACCGCGCTGAAAGATCTCCTGTTCGAGGCCATCCAATATGGCGAGCAGGAAGAGGTGAGGGCGCGGCTGTTCCGCCAAGTCGATGGCGCGGTCGACCAAACGCATCTACTGGAGTTGCTGCGTCGACGTGCACTGACAAACGACACTATGCCCGAGGCAAAGGTCGAGGAACTGCGGCTTGAAATGGAGCGCGCCGAAGCGTTGCGCCTCCAGCCGCACCACATTCAGAGCTTCTTCGTCGAAGCCTTTCAGCATCTGGGCGGCCGTCTCAAGCGCCGAGAGGAAGGCCGCTGGGAAATCACGCATGTGCCGGTACGCATTCGGGAGCGCGATCGTCAGATCGGCACAGGCGCGCCCATCCAGAAGCAATACGAGCGGATCTGCTTCGAGAAGAGCAAGATCAACCAACAGCCAGTCGCCGCCTTTATCTGCCCGGGCCACCCGCTGCTGGAGGCTGTGATCAGCCTCCTCCGGGAGCAATACGAGCAGATCATGCGCCAGGGCGCGATACTGGTTGATGAAACGGATCCTGGTAACGCGCTGTCCGCTGTTTTCCTGCTGGAGCACATGGTTCAGGACGCTCGCACGACGAGCGCCGGCAAACCGCATGTAATTTCTCAGCGACTTCAGTTCGCTGCGATCGACAAATCAGGGAATGCCACCAACGCCGGTATCGCTCCACATCTCAATCTTCGTCCTGCCGCGCCAGAGGAGGTCGGCCTGGTACGAGACCTTCTTGACGAGGTCTGGCTGACGACCGAGCTCGAGAAGACGGCGATCCGCTTCGCTACGGTGGAACTGGCGCAAGGCCACGTCGCGGAGGTCAAGGCGCGGCGCATCCCTGAAATTGAGAAGGTCGAGCAGGAGGTGCGTGCCCGCCTCAAGAAGGAAATCAACTACTGGGACTCGCGGGCCTTCGAGCTTAAGGAAGAGGAGAAGGCCGGCAAGAAAACGCGGCTGAGCTGGCAGAACGCCCAGCGCCGTGCCGAGGAACTGGCGGAGCGCCAGAAGCGCCGCGTGGATCAGCTTGAGCGGGAGCGGTTCATCTCGTCGCAGCCACCACGGGTGCGCGGCGGCATGGTGGTTATCCCGCGTGGACTGCTCAGCGCCCGGCAAAATACGACTGTGCCCGACCATTTTGCCGAGGACCCGGCTGCGCGGAGAAAAATTGAGCTCGCAGCCATGCAAGCCGTCATGGCAGCGGAGCGTGCGCTTGGGCACGAGCCGCTGGATGTCTCAGCCCAGAAGATTGGCTATGACATCGCCTCGCTCAATCCGAAGTCTGGGCATCTTCGCTTCATCGAGGTCAAGGGCCGGATCGATGGCGCGGATTCGGTGATGGTCACGCGGCAGGAGGTCATCACCTCGCTGCACGAGCCGGATAAATTCATCCTCGCGGTCGTCGCCGTCACAAGCGGCTTCGCGCACGAGCCGCGGTATGTGCGCGGTCCACTGATCGAGCGCGAGCCCTCCTTCCTTGAAACCGCAATCCAGTTCGACCTTCGGCGTCTGCTCGAACGCGCAGGGCCGCCATTATGACTGCGGAGCGCCAATCCGCACCCGTCATGGTTGGGCCACCGGATTACTTCCATCCGATCAGGGATCGCGCCTCAAAGCGCTGGGATCAGCTTGAGGCCGATCCCGAGCTCGCCGGGCCGTGGTACCAGCTGTTCAAGCAGGTGCAGAGCCCCCGCCATATTCTGTCCGAGCTGCTACAGAATGCCGACGATGCCGGCGCCACCGAGGCACGTGTTACGATCGAGAACGAGCGCTTCGTATTCGAGCACAACGGCGAAGACTTTGTCGAAGCTCATTTCGCGTCGGTCTGCCGGTTCGGCTACTCGAACAAGCGCGCTCTTCACACCATTGGGTTCCGCGGCATTGGGTTCAAGAGTACTTTCAGCCTGGGTGATCGAGTCGAGCTGTTCACCCGGACATTAGCTGTCGCCTTCGAATGCAGCCGCTTCACGGAGCCGCATTGGATAGACGGCCGATGCGCGATGCCGGACGTCACTCGGGTCGAGGTGGCGATCGCGAATCCTCTTCTCCGCCACGAGGTCGAGAAAAACCTTGATGAATGGCTGAAGAGCCCGGTTTCGTTACTGTTTTTCAAGAACATCCGGCGGCTTCAGCTCGGTGAGCAGGTGGTCCACTGGCAGAGCCTCGGTCCCGGCCCCATCCCTGAGAGCGAGTGGATGTCGCTGGACGACAAGGGGGATGACGCGTTCTTATTGATTCGGTCGGCGGACGAGGCGTTTCCGGCTGACGCGCTCGATGAAATCCGGAAGGAGCGGATGCTGGGAGCCGAGGGCGGCGGCGACTTTCCGCCTTGCCGTGTCGAGATCGTATTGGGTGCGAAGGGCAGGTTATATGTCGTGCTGCCCACGGGCGTTGAGACGCCGCTTCCCTTCGCTTGCAACGCACCCTTCATCCAGGATCCCGCGCGCCTCAAGATCAAGGATCCGGAGACCTCACCTACAAACCGCTGGCTGTTGAAGCGCGCTGGCGAACTGGCCGCGAAGGCGATGGTCGAGTGGCTCGAACAGGTCAAGACCGGTGCTCTGGATCGAGCGGCAGCCTACGGTCTGCTCCCCAACGTCGACCGGGAGGCTAGCACACTCGAGGGATCCTGTGCGGCAATCGTCGAGATGGCGTTCGCAGATACGATTGATGTGCAACCGATTCTTTTGACTGACGAGGGCAACCTGGTTGCCGCCGATGCAGCAATTGTAATTCCGCTGCCGATCTTCGACATTTGGCCGGCCGAGCAGGCGATGGCCTTGATGGATGAGAAGTCGCGTCCGGGTTTGTGTCGGCATGTCTCGGCCGCGGACCGGACGAAGCTGGTTCACTGGAACCTGATTGAGGTATTCACGAAGAGCGATCTGCTCGCTCGCCTCCGCACAAGTCATCTTCCTCGGCCGTCCACCTGGCGGCAGCTGATGAACCTCTGGATTTACATCGCACCCGAGGTGACAGGTTGGCAGTGCCCACAGCCCGATCGCCTCCGCATCGTTCCCGTTCAGGGCAAGGAAGTGCTCTATTCGGCGTCTGAGGTGGTGCGGCTCGGTGAGAAGAAGCTGCTCCAGTCGGATGAAGACTGGGAGTTTCTAGCGGGACACCTGATCGTCCTCAATCAGAACTGGACTCGCTTTCTAGCGGAGCAACGTCGCGACAAGGGCGACGGCGATGGCGGAGGCGACACACCTCAAGCCGCTATCGCCGTGCTCAGGAAGATCGGCCTCGACGACACGAGCGACGTCAACGCCGTGATCGAACGGGTCGCCGCCGCCTTTTTTGGGTCCAGTGGCATCAAGCTGGCTGAGTGCGTGCAGCTTGCCCAGATCGCGGCGAAGCTTAGCGCGACAGCCGGCGAATCATTCCGCTATGGCTGCGCCGACCTGAAGCTTCGCCCGATCGCCAAGGCCATCCAGTTCGATGAAGACGGCGCGCTGGAGGATCTGCTGCCGGAGACTGTGCAGCAGACGCAATTTCTGCATCCCGACTATGTAGCCAGCTTCACCTCCTGTTCGCGGGAGGACTGGCTGCGTTGGGTGTCGTCCGGCAGGTCCGGTCTTCATACCTTCGCACCACTGGCCCAGAAGCGGACCAGCATCTATGGCCGTCAGCCGGTCACCGCTGAAGCTCAAAAGCGTGGTGCGCGAGGAGCACTCTACTACCCATACGTGACGAGCCAGTTTGTCGTTGAGGACTGGGATTTTCCGGCTGAGTACTGGCGGCATTGGGAGGCGCTGTCGAAGTTCGATCCGCGGATATGGACCAAGGTTGCGAGGCGGGTACTGGAACAGCGGGACACCTATTGGTCCCGAGCTTCGAGTGCGCGCCTCTCGCAGGTCGCGACCACGGGATCAACCCGATCGCTGACGTCCGAGCCCTTGCTCGCGAACTGGCTGCTGAAGCTTAGGTCGAAGCCCTGCCTTCCTGATACGCGCGACATGATCCAGGCCCCGGCCGATCTGCTCCGGAGAACGCCAGAGACGGAATCCCTGATGGGCGTCGAGCCGTTCATCCACGGCCTGCTCGACCGAGAACCGACGCGGCCGCTGCTTGATCTGCTCGGCGTCCGCAGCACGCCGAGCGGGCCGGGCCGGTTGCTCGACCGGCTGCGCGCGCTTGCGAAATCAGAAAAGGCACCGGCCCACGAAGTCGAGAAATGGTATCGCTGTCTCGACCAAATGCTCGACAGCGCTTCCACGGCGGACGCGCAGAGTATCAAGGACGCCTTTAGGGCTGAGAAGCTGATCCGTGCGCAGGACGACACATGGGTAACTTCGAACGGCGTTTTCCTGGCCGGTGACGATGAGGATGTTCCGGGCGCTGCGGTCATCGGAGCCTCGGTGCTCGATCTCAGCCTCTGGCGCCGCATTGGCGTTGCCGAGCGGCCGTCCGCTGATCTGGCTCTGCAATGGCTCGGCACGCTTGCGTCCGGCAAGGCGCTGTCCGTGGATGACGTGCGGCGTGTTCGGACCCTGATGTCGCGACATCCCACCCGCATCTGGGAGCAGTGCGGGCACTGGGTGAATTTGGCGGGCGAATGGGTCAAGACCGATGCGCTCGCCTACGGGCTCAGCATGCAGAGCCTGTTCACCTACAGCCATCTCCACGACTGGGTGAAGCGCAAGACCGCCGATTTCCGCCAGCTGTCAGTCGAAATAGTGCGTAACCCGCCATTCTCGTCCCTCCAGGCGCTGTCAAATGTCGTCGAGGAGAGCATCAACCAGCCGCTCCCGTCCCTAGGTCTGGCAGACCAGCGCGCCTGGCTTATGGCGTTCGGAACCCAGCTTGCGCGGATCGAACTGGCCGATCCCGCCGAGACCGAGCAAGTGCGCTCGGTCGCAGCGGCGATCGCGGGGATAAGCTGGGTCTCATCGCCGAAATTGGAGGTTATCCCCTATATCGATGGTGTTCCCGCCGGCACGGCGCGGCTCACAGATATCCTGTGGCTCGACGGCAAGCTGTTCGTCTGCCCGCTGTCGAAGGCGAAGCTCGCCAAGCGCGTGCCCGAGGAAGTCGGCAAGAGTTTGAGCGGTGATATTCGCGCCGCGCTGGCCTATGCGTTCGAGCGGCCGTCGGAGGACATCAAGGCCTATCTCGAAGAGAACTTCACGCTTGGCCCTGAGCAGACGGCGGCTGCGCGCGTTGTCGAGGCTCCGCCTGGCGCTGACACTGTTGTTGGCATTGCTGACGACGAGTCGTCCGAGGGCCCAGATGAGGCTTCGCCGCAGGTTGGCGATTCCGCGCCAGTGAGCGATCAGGACCTGTTCGAGGACGAGGAGCCGGCACGCCCGCCAGAGCCCGAGCCGCCGCTCCAGGAGCCCGAAGGCGGGCTGCTGGGACCGGCGACCATCAGTCGTCCGCGCACGCCGGCGAACCCGCCGCGGCCCAGCGTCATCGCGCGTTTCGCGCTCGCGCTGGGCTACAAGCCAGATGAAGAGGACCGCTTCTACCATTCGGATGGAAGCTGGATTGGCCGCGCCAATGGCGCGCGTTTCCCCTGGGAGCGGCGCTCAGCAATCGGCGAGGTGCAGCGGCACTACTATCCGAAAGAACATTGCCTCGAGCGCGAGCCGCTTCAGATCGAGGCCGACGTCTGGGGACTGCTCGACCAGAAGCCTGACGCCTACTCATTTATTCTCGTCAACCCGAAGGGTGAACCTGTCGAAGTAACAGGCGCTCGCCTGCGTGCGCTGCGCGAACGCGGCGAAATCACTATTCACCCCGCAACATACAGGCTGGTTTATGACCTCGACCAATAAGTACAAGAAAAAGCTTATCGAGGTTGCAATCCCACTTGAAGCAATCAATGCGGCGTCGGCGCGGGAGAAGTCGATCCGGCATGGGCACCCGTCCACACTGCATTTATGGTGGGCGCGACGGCCGCTTGCAGCGTGCCGGGCGGTGTTGTTCGCGCAGCTCATCGATGATCCCTCGGGCTATGCGGACAAGCTGCTGGACGACTCGCAAATCCGAAGGCAAGCGGAGGCGGATCTAGCCGTACGCCTCAAGGCGTGGCGCGACCGCAAGGCCGACGTGCAGGGCAATGCAGCTGACACGCCCGAGCCGACGCTGGAGGATTGCGCAGCTGACATCGAGCGCAAGCGATTGTTCGAGATCATCAAAGAGCTGGTGCTCTGGGAGAACTCGACCAACGAAGAGGTGCTGGAACGCGCCCGCGCGGAGATCCGGCGCAGCTGCGGTGGCGAGTTGCCTCCAGTCTATGACCCGTTCTCGGGTGGCGCGTCCATCCCGCTCGAGGCGCAGCGGCTAGGCCTGCCTGCCTACGGGTCCGACTTGAACCCAGTGGCGGTCATGATCGGCAAGGCAATGATCGAGATCCCCCCGAAGTTCAAAGACAAGCCTCCCATTCACCCCGGCATCAAGGAGCGATCCTTCTACCGCAACGCCGAGGGACTGGCTGAGGATGTGAAATACTACGGCGAATGGATGCGCGAGATGGCGTGGGAGCGCATCGGGCATCTTTACCCGCAGGTAGACCTGCCGAAGGAGTATGGCCGCGGCAAGGCCACAGTAATCGCTTGGATCTGGGCGCGGACAGTACCGAGCCCAGATCCAGCGTTCGCAGATGTGCATGTGCCGATTGCGTCGAGCTTCATGCTGGGCTCCAAGCCCGGAAAAGAAGCTTGGGTTCAGCCAATCGTTGATAGGGCTGCCAGGACCATTGGTTTTGTGATCAGGAAGAACGGCACGAAGTCAGAAATCTCGGCCGCTAAAGACGGCACAAAGGCCGGTCGGGGCGCCAGTTTCCGGTGCCTTTTGTCGGACACAGCAATTACACCGGAGTATGTAAAGCAAAAGGGTAAATCCGGGGAGATGAAGCAAACCCTCATTGCTGTGGTGGCAGAGGGGAAGAACGGACGCACTTACCTTCCGCCATCGATTGAGCATGAAGAGTTGGCAAAGTCCGCGCAGCCGACCTGGAAACCTGAGACAAATCTGCCAAACGATCCGCGCAATTTTTGGACAGTCGAGTACGGCCTCAGAACTTTCGGCGACTTATTTACTGATCGACAACTCCTGTCGCTGAACACATTTACCAATTCCCTTCATGCCGTACGGAGCCAGATTGTTGAAGATTATGCGGGCGCCGCTAATAAAAATGATAAGCTGTCCCTAGAAAATGGTGGCACTGGCTCTATTGCCTACGCCGATGCTGTAAGCGTTTACCTAGCATTTGCAATAAACAGATCAGTTGACCGAGGTTCATCCATTTGCACTTGGGACTCGTCACCAAAGATGGAGGCTCTGAGAAATACCTTTGCACGCCAGTCTCTGCCGATGACTTGGGATTTCGCAGAAGGGAACCCGTTTTCCGGTGCGAGCGGAAATTTTCGAAGCAATGTTGACTGGGTACTGAAGGCGCTTGAACGATTATCACCAGCAGCAATCGGAGTTGAGTGTCAGCATGACGCACAAACCGTTCATTTTCCTCCGGGCGCGGTAATCTCGACCGATCCGCCGTACTATGACAATATTGGGTACGCCGATCTTTCCGACTTCTTTTTTTGCTGGATGAAGCCTTCAATCAAGACAGTATATCCTAATATTTTTGACATCCTCGCCACCCCAAAGTCAGAAGAGCTTGTCGCCACGCCATACCGGCACGGTGGTAAAGACGCGGCAGAAGCATTCTTTTTGAACGGCATGCGGAAAACCATCGCAAATATGGCTCAGCAGTCATCGGAGCACTTTCCGGCGACGATCTATTACGCCTTCAAGCAAAGCGAGGTGGCGCAAGAAGGTATAAGTTCCACTGGTTGGGCCACTTTTCTTCAGGCGGTGGTCGAAGCCGGGTACGCTGTCGTTGGCACATGGCCGTTGCGCACCGAGATGGCGAATCGCATGATCGCTTCGGGCACCAACGCGCTCGCGAACTCAGTCGTCCTCGTCTGCCGCAAAAGGGAAGCCACGGCCGAGGTCATCACCCGCGCCGAGTTTATTCGTGCCCTGAAACGCGAATTGCCCCCGGCCATCGCCGAGCTTCAGGGCGCTAACATTGCCCCAGCCGACATGCCTCAATCCGCTATCGGCCCGGGAATGGGCGTCTTCTCGCGGTACAAGGCTGTCCTCGAGTCCGACGATAGCCCAATGGCGGTGAAGGCCGCGCTGCAATTGATCAACCGCGAGCTGGACGAATACCTTGGCGGCATTCAGGGCGAGTTCGACGCCGACACCCGGTTTGCGATCACATGGTTTGAGCAGCACGGCATGGCAAAAGGCGACTATGGCGCTGCCGACAACCTTGCCCGTGCCCGTGGCATCGCTGTTGAAAGCGTGAAGCATGCCGGGATCATCGAGAGCGCTGCCGGCAAAGTCCGCATCCTGGCGCGAGACGAGTTGAACGACGATTGGGAGCCGGAGGGCGACGGCCACCTGACCGTTTGGGAATCCCTTCAGCACCTCGTCCGCAAGTACGAGAAGGACGGCATCTCGCATGACACCGCCGTCCTGTTGAAGAAGATCGATGCGAAAGCCGACGCTGTTAAGGACCTTGCCTACTGCCTCTACGACATCAGCGCCAACAAGCGGAAAGATGCGAAGGAGGCCACGGCCTACAATGCCTTGATCGCCGACTGGACGGAACTGACGCGGCAAGCGGCAGCGATTCACGACACAAGCGGGGATCGTCAGATCCGGCTGGATATCTGAGGGAGGACGGGACAGTGGCCAAGAGCACGCGCCAGTATGTTTTCGAGGGCATGGAGCTGCTGCCCGCAGCCCTCATCCCGTTCGTCGAGAAGCGGCTGGAAAGCTCGCTCAAGGGGCATTGGCAGGTGCAGGTCTTGGAGAAGCTGCCGAGCCTGCGCCCCAATAGCAACGGCGAGGTCGGTTGGGACCAAGCCGCGCTTTTCAACGCAATGGACCGGTTCTGGAGCGACGCTTTCCGAGCCGTTCTCGGCCGCGCCGAGCGGTCGTGGGTGAACGAGCTCAGCGATGTCCGCAACAAGCTCTCGCACAATGAGACCTTCACCTACGACGACGCCGAGCGCGCTCTTGATTCCATGCGGCGTCTAATGGAGGCGATCAGCGCGGGCGAGACCGCTGAACAGCTCTCGAAGATGCGCGACACGATCCTGCGCACGAAGTTCACCGAGCTTCAGCGCAATGAGGAGCGGCGGAAGACCCAACGCCTGGAAATCTCCGTCGAGACCGTGGCGGGCTTGCTTCCGTGGCGCGAGGTCGTGGAGCCACACCAGGATGTCGCCACCGGCGAATTCCAGCAGGCCGAGTTCGCGGCCGATCTCGCGAAGGTGCATTCGGGCAGCGCGCCGGGTGAATATCGCGAGCCGCGCCAGTTCTTCAGCCGCACCTATCTGACTGAGGGTCTGAGCGCGCTTCTGGTCGGCGCAGCCAAGCGATTGTCAGGCAGTGGCGGCGATCCGGTCGTCGAACTGCAGACAAACTTCGGTGGCGGCAAGACGCACTCGATGCTGGCCCTCTATCACATGGCGGGGCCGACGCCGGTCCAGGACCTGTCGGGCCTCGATCAGCTGCTCGAGAAGCACGAGCTGAGCGTGCCCAAGGGCATCAACCGTGCTGTGCTGGTCGGCACCTCGCGCGGGCCGCAGGACGTCCTCAATGCCGAGGGCGGCCGCAAGATCCGCACGACTTGGGGCGAACTGGCGTGGCAGCTCGGCGGTGCCGAGGCCTTCGACATGATCGCCGACAATGACACGAACGGCATAGCGCCCGGTTCGCACCTGCTCGAGACTATCTTCAAGAAATATGCGCCCTGCCTGATCCTGATCGATGAGTGGGTCGCCTATCTGCGGCAGATTTATCGGGTTGAGGGGCTACCGTCAGGATCGTTCGATGCGAACCTCTCGTTCGTTCAGTCGCTCACCGAAGCAGTTAAGGCCAGCCCCGGCACCTTGCTGGTCGCGTCCTTGCCGGCGTCGCAGATAGAGGTCGGCGGCGAAGGCGGACAGGAGGCGCTCGCGCGCCTGAAGCAGACGTTCAGCCGCGTCGAGTCCTCATGGCGGCCGGCGAGCCAGGAAGAGAGCTACGAAATAGTCCGGCGGCGGCTGTTCAAGGAGATCTCCGGCGACAAATTCCATCACCGGGACAACACGCTGAAGCAATTCGCGAAGCTCTATCGCGAGAACGCCAACGAATTCCCGCAGGGCTGCGCGGACGAGGACTACCGACGCAAGCTGGAGAAGGCCTACCCAATCCATCCCGAGCTGTTCGACCAGCTCTATACGAGCTGGGGATCGCTGGAGAAGTTCCAGCGCACGCGCGGCGTGCTGCGCCTTATGGCGCAAGCGATACACGAGCTCTGGATGAACGGCGACCCGTCAGTGATGATCATGCCGGGCAGCGTCGCGGTGAGTTCGCCGCGCGTTGAGCCGGAGCTGCTCCACTATCTTGACGTGAGCTGGCAATCCATCATTGCCGGCGATGTCGATGGCACGGCGTCCACGCCCTACAAGATCGACCAGTCTGCACCCAACCTGAATCGCTATTCGGCGACGAGACGCGTTGCGCGCGCTATCTTCATGGGGACGGCGCCGACGCATCAGCAACAGAACACCGGCCTCGACGACAAGCAGATCAATCTCGGCGTCGTTCAGCCGGGTGAGCGGCCGGCGATCTTCGGCGACGCACTGCGAAGGCTCACCAACCAGGCCAAGTTCATGCACGCCGATCTCGGCCGCTATTGGTACTCGATGTCGGCGAGCCTCAATCGCGTCGCGGCAGACAAGGCAGCGCAGATCGAGACAGCGCTGATTTTAATGACCATCGACAGCGATTTGAGCAAGTATGTGAACGGTCTCGCCGATCGTGGGCATTTCGACGCTGTGCAGGTTGCCCCAGCGTCATCTGCCGAGGTGCCGGATGTAGCCGGCGGTGTGCGCGCGGTAGTGCTGGGCGTCGCCCATCCTCACAATGGCCGCGACGGCTCCGAGGCACTGGTCGAAGCCAAGGACATCCTGATGCAGCGCGGCAGCACACCGCGGGTCCATCGCAACATGCTGGTGTTCATTGCCGCGGACGCACGCCAGCTCGACAGTCTGAAGGATGCCGTCCGTGCGTCCCTCGCCTGGAACGAGATTGTGCGAGACAAGGAACGTCTCGAACTCCGGCCGAGCGACCAGAGGCTTGCGGAGGCGAAGTTCGCAGAGGCGATAGCGACTATGAAGGCGCGCCTGAAGGAGGCGTGGTGCTATCTCCACTATCCCGCGCAGGAGAGCGCGCAAGCTGATGTCGAATGGATATCCGGTAAAATTCCGGCTCAAGACGGACTGCTCGCCCGGGCCAGCAAGAAGCTCGTCGCCGAGGAAGGATTGCTCATAGAACTCGGGCCGTCACGGCTTGACCGCGATCTCCAGAAATACATCTGGAACGACAAGCCGCATCTCTCCCTGAAGGATTTGCGGGAGTACCTTAACCGCTACATCTACCTCCCGCGCTTGAAGAACCAGGAGGTCCTGATCAAGGCCGTGCAGGCCGCGGTGAGCGGAATGATTCCAGGTCCCTTTGCATATGCCGAGCGATGGGAGGCGAAGTCGGACGCCTATCTAGGTCTCGCCATCGAACAAGCCGCAAACGCGGTAATTATAATCGACAGCGACAGCGTCATCGTGAAACCCGATGTAGCCGAGACCCATCGGCCGGCAATGGCGCAGCCTCGAAACCCCGGCGGTACAGGATGCCCAGGCGGAAAAACGCCAGAACCCGGGGCGCTGCCCATCGGTGAAGCGCCTCAGCTCGCAGCGGTAGAAAGGAAACCGACTCGGTTCACTGGAACAGTGATGATCTCGCCGGAACGACCGGCGCGAGACATGCATCAAATCGTGGAGGCAATTGTGGAACAACTCACAACCTTGCCAGGCAGCAAAGTCAAGCTGACGCTTGAGATCGCAGCGGAGATTCCCTCGGGCCTTGAGCGTTCGAAAGTTCGGACGCTCATCGAGAATGCGAGTACCATTGGTTTCCTAGATAAGTCAGTCGAGTAGCTGCGTCGTCAAACTGCAGTGAATCTCGGATTTCGCGAATATCGAAAAGTTCCCTTTTCATGGCGATGGTGTGCCCGGCGGAAGGCCGAATAGGTCAGTTTACAGGATGCGCGGACAATTGCGCTTCGGGAGCGGCAGCTCCTCTGTGCTGCTCGTCCATGAATGGAAGCGCAATCGGGAGCGCTCGGGTGGTCATCATCAAAGATCTACAGCAAGGTTCCCGGGGCTTCAGGATGGTACTGGTAAAGCCAGGTTGTCGAAGGCCATCGGCTTGGGCGACGACAACTGAGGACCGGAGCCGCCGGCCAAACAGCGCCCTTGAAAGCCAGAGAAGGCCAGCAGGTTGATGGCCGTCAGGGTGCGCCTTGCGATCAAGCGGAACTCGCTGGATGAGGATACATGTCCGTTCTGCTTTACGCCCTGCCCTAGGATCAATGGGGAGCGATCGGCCGCCCCTTATTGGTGGTTCGTCCGTGAGAATGCCTGCGGCGGCCAGAGGATGGATGGCCTGACATGGGGCGACAGGGGTGGGGACAGGCTCGCTGAGCTGCAGGAAGCGGGTGTGCGGATCTCACAGGGCCAGAGCGTAGAGGGAGAGATCGGTGCGCCAAATGTGGCAATCGTGCCAAGGCCACCCGCGAGCGCCTAACAGCCTAGCTCACGCGCCGGCGCCCGCGGCTTTCACTGCAAGGGCAACTACGCCCACTATGAAGTGCTCCTGCCACACGGGCGGCACCACGCTATGATCCACGAACCAACCGAGGTAAGCGGATTGCACGGGCCCGCCTGTTGCGCAGGCAGCTTAAATCCGTTGCCGCCGAGGTGCGCGCTAACTGCATCGCTCCGCGCTGATTGCATGAACGATTCCCCTACCGGGAAGCGACTTCGTGCGATGTTACGTGAGCTGTTACGTCTTAAGCGCCATTAAGGCGCGGATCGTAGCCAAACCAGCACTAAGCCATTGATTTGTTTGGTGGGTGCACAAGGGTTCGAACCTTGGACCCGCTGATTAAGAGTCAGCTGCTCTACCAACTGAGCTATGCACCCAACGCCTTGCGGCGATCACTGCGGCCCACCAAGCCCGCTGCGACGAGGGGGCTGATAGCAAACGCCCCGGAGAGTGTCCACCCCCGGAGCGTTATTTTCTCGGCTAAACCGAAGCCGGGCTCTGCGCATGCAGGCGCTCCGCCCAGGCTTCGAGCTTGTTGAGGGCCGAGAGGTAGGCACGCGCCGAGGCGACCAGGGTGTCAGGGTCGGCGCCGCGGGCGGTGACACTGCGCTCGCCGCTCTTCAGGCGCACCGAGACCTCGGCCTGGGCGTCCGTGCCCTCGGTGACCGCATGGACCTGATAGAGCTCGAGGTCGGCCTCGTGGGGCACCAGGGCCTGGATCGCGTTGAACACCGCGTCGACCGGGCCGTTGCCGTCGGCCTCCTCGGTGACGACACGGCCCGCGATGTCGAGCTTCAGGGTCGCCCGCTGTGGGCCGCGGGTGCCAGCGATCACCGACAGCGAGACGAGACGGATTCGATCATGCGCCGTGGCAAGGTTCTCGTCGACCAGCGCCTCGATATCCTCGTCATAGACGTGCTTCTTGCGGTCGGCCAATGCCTTGAAGCGCTCGAACACGTCCTGCATCTGGTTGTCGCTCAGCACGAGGCCGAGCTCGTCCAGTTTAGACCGGAAGGCGGCCCGGCCCGAATGCTTGCCCATGACGAGCGAGGTCTTGGCAACACCGACTGAGGCCGGGGTCATGATCTCGTAGGTCTCTGTGTGCTTGAGCATCCCATCCTGATGAATGCCACTCTCGTGCGCGAAGGCGTTCCGGCCGACGATCGCCTTGTTGTACTGCACGGGGAAGTTCGTCGCGTGGCTGACGAGCTTCGAGGCGCGGGTGAGCATCGTGGTCTCGATGCCGGTCTCATAGGGCATAACGTCGCCGCGGGTGCGGATCGCCATGACGATCTCCTCGAGAGCGGCGTTGCCAGCGCGCTCACCGATGCCATTGATGGTACACTCGACCTGACGCGCGCCGCCCTCAATGCCGGCCAGGGAATTGGCGATGGCGAGTCCGAGATCGTCGTGGCAATGCACTGAGAAGATTGCCCTATCGGCGTTCGGTACCCGGTTCCGGACGTCCTGGAACATCCGGCGGTACTCGTCCGGTGTGGCGTAACCCACGGTATCGGGCAGGTTGATGGTGGTCGCGCCCGAGTGGATCGCCGCTTCGACGCAGCGGCAGAGATAGTCGATCGGCGTGCGGGTGGCGTCCATGGCCGACCATTCCACGTCCTCGACGAGGTCGCGGGCCTGGGAGACCGTCTTCAGGATGATCTCCACCACCTCATCCTCGGACTTGCGCATCTGGTGCGCGAGATGGATCGGCGACGTCGACACGAAGGTATGGATACGGCCGCGTCTGGCTTGGCGCACCGCCTCGCCGGCCCGGACAATGTCTGCTGGAATCGCGCGGGCGAGACCCGCGACGGTGGCGCGCTTGACGCGTCGGGCGATCTCGGAGACCGCCTCGAAATCGCCGTTCGACGCGATAGGGAAGCCTGCCTCGATGATGTCGACGCCCATGGTGTCGAGGAGTTCGGCGACCGCAAGCTTCTCATCGAGGGTCATGGTGGCGCCGGGGCACTGCTCACCGTCGCGCAGGGTGGTGTCGAAGATGAGAACGCGGTCCTTCGCGCAGGCTTCGGGCGCCGGTGTCGAGGAGGTCGTCATGTTGGATGTCCTGTCGGGGCGCGGTCTAGAATCGAGGACGCGGCGCCGAGAAATCGAGGGAGGCCGGGCAAGCGCCAGAGTGCCGGCGCCGACCTTCGCGAACTGCGCTCCCCTGAGAGCCCAGGCGCACGCGCCCGGACGGCCCTCAGGGGCGGATAAGAAGGAGCAGGGCGGTGAGAGGCGCGCGCGACCGGGCGACCGCGAAGGCGGCGTTGGTCGTGCTGCACGTGGAGCCGGCGCTGGCCAAGGCTCGTCTCTCCCGAGGGGCAAGGGCGTGCCGTGGCGGCGCGCGAACCTTTGCGAAGGCGGTTTACCTAGCCGCTGGCGGCTGGCTTGACAAGGTTTGGCGCCCTCCGCGTAGCGGCTCTCCCGTCGAGGGCTATCCCGGCCGTTGGGAACGCCGCACAGATTCTCCACACCCAGTTGTTCGAATTCGTAGGTGTTTGCGTCGGACGCATTGCCCTGAGCTCCACCCCGCCTAGCTTCGAAGGCGGATCGAATACGATCCGGCGGCAGAATCAGTCCGTCCACGCAAGAATAAATCTGGAAGGAAACCCACCATGTCACGGATGCTGTCGCGCACCCTGGGCCTACCCGCTCTAGCCCTGCTCGCCGGAACGGCGCCGGTGCTGGCGCTCGATGCCGCCAAAACCATCGACGTCGCCGCGCCACCGGCCAAGGTCTGGGCGACGATCGGCGATTTTTGCGGCATCGGTCAGTGGCATCCTGCCGTTGAGAAGTGCGTGCTGTCGCAGGACGGGGGCAAGACTCTGCGGACCCTGAGTCTGAAAGGCGGCGGCACCATCGTCGAGTCGCAGACCAAGCGCGACGACAAGGCCATGAGCTACACCTATGCCATCGTTTCCGGGCCCCTGCCGGTGAGCGACTATTCTTCGACCCTCTCGGTGATGCCGAAGGGTTCGGGCTCGACCGTGAATTGGACCGGCAGCTTCAAGGCGAAGGGCGCTCCGGATGCGGTGGCGATTGATGCGGTCTCCGGCATCTACGATTCCGGACTGAAGGCCATCGCCGACAAGTCCAAGTGAGCGGCTCCAGGTGAGCGGCTGGTAGAAAGGTTCAACTAGAGGGCGGCTCACCGGGGTCGCCCTCTCAATCCAGGTTCGTCCGGCCCCGGACCCGATTGACCGGCCGGAGCGCACGGCGCAAAACCGCCCCGGATCAAGCTGTGCCGTGTCCCGGCACGGTTACCGTCAGGAGCCGCCGTGTCCCGGGTCAGCCTCGCCGTCGCCGTCCTTCTCTCCGCCGCCCTGCTCGGCGCCTGTAAGCCGACCACCTCCGTGTCGCCTGCGGCCGCCGTCGCCCCGGCCCCCGTGGTCGCAGCGCCCCTGCCCCAAGGCACTGGCTGCAGCCCGTCCATCGCCCGCACCCAGGCGGTGGTCGACAGCGACGTCGCGACCGGCAACCTCAATCCACCCGTGGGCGAGCGCTTCAGCGCCGACCTGCGCCACGCCGCCGATGCTTGCGCAGGCGGACGCGAACGCGAAGCCCTCAACCTTCTCGGGGCCGCCAAGGCGCGCTACGGCTACCGCTAGTCCGCCGCGAAGGCACGAGCCAGATAAGCCCGCACGAAGCCGGGCATCCGGGCAGCATCGAGATCATCCGGCCCGCGCGCGATGGCGAAGCCGGCGAGTTCCGGCGCGGCCTCGCTTCGCCGATGGCCTTCCATCCGGCCATGCAGCGCCTTGGCTGTCTCGGCGAAGCGTACGGGGCGCAGGAACGCACGCTGGCTTTGGCCCGAGACCAGGACCCATTCCTCCGGCGCGTCGGGCGGTAGGACGAGGCCTGTCTCCTCCAGGAACTCCCGCCCAGCGCTTCCGGCGAGGTCGACGCGGCTGCCATCACGGATGTCCGTGAGATCCGGGGTCCCGCAGGCAAAATAGATCTGACCGGCATTGGCGGTGTGTCCGCCCATGATGCCGAGGAGGGCCGCACCGTCGGAACTCCACGGCACCACCGCTGCGAAGGCATTGGTCACCGCCGGATCCGGGGAGCCCGCGTGGCGGAAGGCGAGGAACTGGGAATACGCGACCTCGAACAGGTCGATCACGCAGGCCGATCCGTCGATGCGGCAGTCGCGGGCAAGGAGCACCCGTCCGTCGAACAGATCCGGTCGCTCGGCGCGCCGCCGGGCCCAGGTCTCGGCGATCGTCTCGGCATGGTCGCGGGCCCAGGCCCACTCGGAGGGTACCAACCGGGCCTCGATGTGCCTGAGCGGCGTCAGCGTGAAACCGTCAGACAAGCAGGGTGCCCTCGCTCACGAGGACTGCCGCCCCGCTGATCTCCACGGAGCGCAGGGCACCGGCGTCGATAACGAGTTGGACCCCGATCGTGCTCGGCCGGCCCATGGCGACGCCCTGGCGTAGGACGATGTCGTGCTCCCCGTCGCCCAGAGGCTCGAACTGCATCATCACTCCGGCGAAAGCCGCCGCAGCCGAGCCGGTGGCTGGATCTTCCGGCACGCCGATATGGGGCGCGAACATTCGGGCCTGATAGCGGTGGCCGACCTCCTCGGCGTCGAGGGTATAGCAGTAAAGCGCGGCCGGGGGCCCGAGGTCACCGAGGGCGGCCGCCACCACCCTGGCCCGGTCGAGAGCCGCTTGGCTGGCGAGCGGCACGAACAGGAACGCAGGGCCGGCCCGGTGCCGGCTCGGGACATGGCGGGCGAAGCCGATCTCGCCCGGCTCCAGGCCCAGGGCGGCGGCGACCAGGCTCGGCTCGGGCCCCTCCCCCAGATACTCCGGAAGGACCGGCATCTTGAAGCGCCCGGTGCCGCGCCCGTCCCCGGGTTCGACCACGCAGGCCAGGGTTCCGAGGGAAGCCTCGAGACCGAAGGCCATCGCGTCGGCAAGCCCCGCTCGCTGGTCGCGCAAGGCGAGAAGGATGGCGGTGCCGAGGGTGGGATGCCCGGCGAAGGGCAATTCGGACGCGGGCGTGAAGATGCGCATCCGGGCGCGGTGCCGGGACGCCTCGGGCGGAAGCACGAACACCGTCTCGGACAGGTTGAACTCGGCGGCCAGGGCCTGCATGGCAGCTGTGTCGAGGCCTTCGGCATCCAAGACGACGGCGAGGGGATTTCCCGTCAGCGCCGTGTCGGTGAACACGTCGAGGGTCACGAAGCGGCGTGGCATGGTTGGTTCTCCGGACTCTGCGAAGGATGAGCTTGAAGAGCGTTCACCTTAGACGGTGTCCACCGGGAACGTCTCGCTCGGCGTGACGAACTCGTCCTGCGCCGCCACCGTGAGGATCTCGCGCGAGCCAGCTTCGGCCGTGCGGCGCAGGAGGCCGTAAACCGAGGCCCCGGCCATGCCCAGGGCCAGCGCGGCCGAGCGCGTCCGCGCATAGTGCACCAGGAACAGGGCCGCGATGGCGTCGCCCGCACCGTTCACGTCGAGGTGCAGGCGCGGCGTGCGCAGGCGCCAGAAGTGACCGCCCTCCCCCGCCAGGAGATCTATGGCGTCGTCCGGCGTGTCGTCGGTGATCAGCGAGGTGACGAGGACGACCCGGGGCCCCAGCGCATGAACCGAGGCCAACGCGCGCTTGGCCTCCGCGAGGGTGCCGGTCGGCAGACCCGAGAGGTGGTTCAGTTCGAACTGGTTCGGCGTGACGATGTCGGCCGCCGGCACCGCTTGCACACGCATGAATTCGGGGATGCCGGGGCGCACGTAGATGCCGCGGTCGGTGTCGCCCATCACGGGGTCGCAGGCGTAGAGCGCCTGCGGGTTCAGCGCCCGCACCGAGGCCACGGCCCGCACGATGGCGGTACCGATGTCGGCCGAGCCCATGTAGCCCGAGAGCACCCCATCGCAGGTCCCGAGCACGCCGCGCTCGGCAATTCCAGCGACGAGATCCTCGATCGCCGGGCCGTCGAACACCCGGCCGCGCCAGGCGCCATAGCCGGTGTGGTTGGAGAACTGCACCGTATGGATCGGCCAGACCTCGACGCCGAGGCGCTGCATCGGAAACACCGCCGAGGCGTTGCCCACGTGGCCGAACGCGACGTGGGACTGAATCGAGAGGATGTTCATTCCGGAATCTCCCGAAATCCCGCGGCCGAGGAGTTGTGGGGCCAGCCCTTAACCCGGTTTTCCCTCTCGACGCACCCCCGCCGGCGCCCCCGCGCTTGCCCCGATCTGCGCCCTCGGTCACAGGAAAGCGCCGAACCTCAAGCGAGCCCCATGGACTTCGATTCAATCCGCATCAGCACCCTCGCCTTCGTGGAGGCAAACCAGGGTTGGACGCCGCTGATCGTCGGCGTGCTCGCGTTCTGCGAGTCCCTGGCGTTCCTGTCGCTGCTGGTGCCCGCCACCTTTCTGCTTCTCGGAATCGGGGCTCTGATGGGCTCGGTTGGGATCCCGTTCTGGCCGGTGATGCTCGCGGGCGCCCTCGGGGCGGCGCTTGGCGATTGGGCCTCCTATGAGTTCGGGCACTACTATAAGGAGGGAGCCAAGCAGATGTGGCCGATGCGGCGATATCCCGCTATCGTCGCCCGCGCCGAGGAATTCTGCCGCAAGTGGGGCGCCGGCGGCATTCTGATCGGGCGCTTCATCGGTCCTGCCCGGGCCGTGGTGCCGCTGATTGCGGGTGTGTTCGGGGTGAAGCGCCTGCCGTTCCAAATCGCCAACGTGACCTCGGCCCTGGCCTGGGCCTTCCTCATGCTGGCGCCGGGGGCCGGACTCCTCGGTTACCTGAAGGGCTGAGGCGCGGTGCGCCGGTTCCCGCCTGAGCGCATCGTCTGCCTGACGGAGGAAACCGTCGAGACGCTGTACCTCCTCGGCCAGGAGGACCGCATCGTCGGAGTCTCCGGCTACGCGGTGCGCCCCGCCCGGGTCCGGCGGGAGAAGCCTCGGGTCTCGGCCTTCACCAGTGCCGACCTGCCCAAGATCCTGGCCCTCGCTCCCGACCTCGTCCTAGCCTTCTCCGATCTGCAGGCCGAGATCGTGGCCGATCTTGCTCGGACCGGCATCGCCGTGCACCTGTTCAACCAGCGCGATTTGGCCGGCTGCCTGGCGATGATCCGGACCGTCGGCGCCTTGACCGGCGTGCCGGCCGAGGCCGAAACACTGGCGATACGGCTGGCCGACCGGATCGCGGCCGCCGCCGGGGAGAGCGCCGGGCGGCCGCGGCCGCGCGTCTATTTCGAAGAGTGGGACGCCCCGATGATCTCCGGCATCGGCTGGGTCTCGGACCTCATCACAGCGGCGGGCGGCGACGACGTCTTCCCCGAACTGAGCCGGCAGGCGGCGGCTCGGGACCGAATCGTGACCTCGGAGGCGGTGATCGCAGCACGACCCGATGTGATCCTCGCCTCCTGGTGCGGCAAGCGCGTGAACCGCGACCACATCCGCGCCCGCCCGGGATGGAACGCGATTCCGGCGGTGGCCGCCGGGCGCATTCACGAGATTAAGTCGCCGCTGATCCTCCAGCCCGGCCCCGCCGCCCTGACGGACGGTTTCGACGCGCTCCGCGCCGCCCTGTGGGACATGGCCTGAGCGGTGTCATACGGCCGGCAAAGGGGCGGCCTCACGCCGGCGCGCGCTTGGAGCCCGTCCTGACGGGGCCGCGAGCCAGGCTCGGCGTCGGACGATAAGATGGCGCAGGCGGGCCGCCCGCTTTTCCCCGGCGCTCGCATCCATCGCCGCAGGCGATGTCGGGACAATCGGCAGAACCTCCGTCGAACAGGCTCACCAGGGCGAGGACGAGGCGAACGAGCGCCACCACCGCCAGGACGACGAAGGGCCAGGCCAAGCCCAGCCCGACCAGCACGGCGATGCCGAGCTTGAGCGCCGGAGAGCCCGCGCGCTTCAGCTTGATCAGGGTTGCCAGGGTCACACCAGCGCCCATGGTACCGCGCGCCACCCTAAACAGGCGCACCCGCAGTCGCCGCCGCGCATCCAGCGACACCAAGTGCGCGAGTTCACGCGTCACGCGCTCCGTCCGCGCGTCCCGGTCCGGATCTTCGTTCTTCGGCAGGTCCACCTCCCCGATCGACCGCGTTGGGTGCCATGACCCGAGCCGGGGCTCCACCCGAAGCGGGGCAAAGGGGTCGCAGGTGACAAGCCGCGCCGGGGCTGATTTCCTGTGAACAGTCCCGATTCGGGACGTCGTTCCGATGCATCAGAGCCGTATGTCAGCAGCCCTCGCGTCCGTGATTCTTCCGCCCGACCGGCGACAGTCGGCCACCGCACTCCAAGTCCAGCGCGGCGTCCGGCGCCTGTTCGCCGAACTCGGTCACGTCACCATTCCGGAGTTTTCCCTGGCAAACGGTCGTCGCGCCGACGTCATCGCACTCTGCCCGGCTGGGCGCCTGACGATCGTGGAGATCAAATCCAGCGTCGCCGACTTCCGGGCCGACCGGAAATGGCCGGATTACCGGGACTACTGTGATCGCTTCTACTTCGCGATTCCCGAGACGCTCTCCACCACCCTGACCCCGGAGGACACCGGCCTCATCGTTGCCGATGCATTCGGCGCCGCAATCCTGCGCGACCCGGCGGACCATCCCTTGAGCGGTCCCCGGCGCAAGGCCGTGACCCTGCGCTTCGCCCACAGCGCCGCGCGCCTGCTGCACGCGCTGGCCGATCCCGGTGCCATCCGCGAAGGCGCCCTCTGAGCCACGGCGAATCGCCGCCGATGCGCGGGTGGCCTGGCGTGGTAAGGAACCAGGCGCCACTCATCGATTGCCAACCGCATGCGCCTGCCCTCGCGTCGCCGTCCACACGACGGTGATCCCGCTATCCTGAGACGGCTTCAGGCCGCTTCGGGCCGTCGGTCCGTGCTGCTCTACCTCATCATCGTCCTGGTGCTCGTGGCCACCGCCCAGGGCTACGACGGCTCGACCCATTCCACCCATCACTGGATCGGCCTCGGGGTCTACGCGATCTTCTCCCTCGGCCTCGGGATCGCCGACTGGCGCGCCTCGCAGCGGGAGGGCGGAGCGGTGCCCGGGACGGAGTGGCTGGCCTGGACCGCGACCCTGCTGAACGCCGGCGTAGCGCTGTTCCTCATCGTCGAGCACATCCTGCTCGGTGCGGTGGAAACCGAAGAGACCGCCACCGCGGTGAGCCGCCTGCCGGCCTTCCTTCTCCTGCTCCAGACCGGCCTCAGCATGCGGGTCTGGCACACCGCGGCGTTCTCGGGGCTGGTCAGCCTCGCCTGGGGCGGCACCATTCTCCTCGCCTATCTCGCTCCCGAGAGTGCCCTCCTCGGCCCGCACGTGACCCTGGAGGAGGAGGTGCCGGGCCTCCTGACCTTCCTGGCCGCGAGTCTCGTGGTGATCGACGGGGTGCGCCGGCTGCAGATGGCGGTGACTACTGCTTTACGGATGGAGCAGGAGCGGACGAGCCTCGCGCGCTTCGTGCCGCGCCGCGTGGCGGGGGAGCTTGCCCAGCGCGGCGTCGTCGGGGCGGTTCAGTCCCGCCATGCCTGCCTGTTCGGACTCGATCTGCGCGGCTTCTCGGCCTTCTCGCGGGATCAAGCCCAGGAGGAGGTGGTCCGCGCCCTCCTCGACGTCCGTGCCCTGACCCACGTGGCGGTGAGCGAACATGGCGGCATCGTCGACAAGTATGTCGGCGACGGCATCCTGGCGCAGTTCATCGTTGGGCGCCCGGAGGCCCAGGCCGAGGCGGTGATGGCCTGCGCTCGGATCATCGTGGCCCGTCTCGCGGTTCTGAACGCGGAGCGCCACCGGGAGGATCGACCGCAGTTGCGCATTACCATGGCGCTGCATGCTGGGGAGGTTCTGGTCGGGGTCTTCGACGATGGCCACCGGGCCGAGTTCACGGTGCTGGGCCCGGCGATGAACCGGCTCGCGCGGATCGAGGCCCGGGCCAAGGCCGCCGACCTGACCCTGTCGGCCTCGGACGAGGTGATCCGCCTCCTCGGCCCGCCCACCCGGGCATCGCTCCGGCTCTCCGGCATGCCCCCGTCGGAGTGCCGGGACACCCGCGACATGCGGCTGTTCGCGGTGGACTGGACCGACGGCACCGCAGCGGCGGAACACCCGGTCGCCTCGGTGGCGTGAGCCGAGACGTTCAGCGCGAGAACGAGCCGAAGCCCTCGAACCCGACGCGCTGGTTCGCTGCCTCGTCGGCCTTGGGCCTCTCGATGAGGGCAGGTTCGATCTGAGGCGCCGAAGGCTCCGGCCGGGTGGTGCGGGGCGGCGGACGGTCGTCCGGTACGGAGGGCCAGATCGGACGGTCCGGCTTCAGTGTCTGGGTCATCGGGACACTCCTGGCATGCGCTCGCGAGCACCTACGAAATACAATATACCAGAAATGCCGCAAGCCTCTCAGCGTTCCCTCCAAACCGGGGGAAGCTATCCCTCAGCCGGACCCGCTCAGCCCTCGGCCTTGTCCGTCTGCCCGGTCTTCACACCGCCCATCGGGTTCGTCTCGTCTTCGTCCTGCGCCGCGTCACCGGTTCGCCCCTGCGGGGTGAGGCGCGGCGCGTCGATGGCACCCGCCTCGGCGGCCTCGGTGCCGGGCCGCTCCATGGGTTCGCCGGGCGCGTTCTTGACCTGCCCGGTGACGGTGTCCCGCGGTCCGGTGGCGAGGCCGCCCGTGGAATCGGCTCCGGCGGTGGGGTCTTTGGGCATCCGGCGTGTCTCCGTCATGGGTGGGGTGTGGTCCCTCGGAGAACACCGCCCGCCCGGAGCCGGTTCGGTTCAGGTGCCGCAGAACGTCCGCAGCACGCGCTCGTGCGGCTGGGGCGGCTCGGCATAGGCCGCGAAGGCGGGCTGGTCATCGTAGGGGCGGGCCAGCACCGTCACGAGCTCGTGGAACAGCGCGAAGTCGTCGCGCGCGATCGCGGCCTCGATCACCGCCTCGACCCGGTGGTTGCGCGGAATGAAGGCGGGGTTGACCCGGTCCATCGCCGCCCGGCGCGCGGCCGGGTCCGTCGGCTCGGCGGCGAGACGTGCGCGCCAGCGGGTCGCCCAGGCATCGTATACGGTGGAGTCGTCGAACAGGTCGCGCACCGGACCATCGCCCTCGGGGCCGAGAACCGCCGCGCCGAGGCGCCGGAAGGTCAGGGTGAAGTCGGAGGTCCCGGCCTGCATCGCCTCGAGCAGGGTGCGGCCGAGCTCGCGGTCCTCGTCCCGTTCGGTCGCGAGGCCGAGCTTGGCCCGCAGGCCGCCGTAATAGGCCGCCTCGAATCGGGGGCCGAAGGCGCCGAGGAGGTCCTGCGCCACGGCGATGCCGTCCTCGGTCTCGGGCGCCAGCAGCGGCAGGAGCGCCTCGGCGAAGCGGGTCAGGTTCCAGTGCAGGATGCCCGGCTGGTTGCCGTAGGCGTAGCGGCCATTCTCGTCGATGGCGCTGAACACGGCGGAGGGGTCGTAGGCGTCGAGGAAGGCACAGGGTCCGAAGTCGATGGTCTCGCCG
Source organism: Methylobacterium sp. V23 (assembly GCF_002917135.1). NCBI lineage: Bacteria > Pseudomonadati > Pseudomonadota > Alphaproteobacteria > Hyphomicrobiales > Methylobacteriaceae > Methylobacterium > Methylobacterium sp. V23. Next base: position 21,936 of record NZ_PDHT01000024.1, on the reverse strand, counting down.
GAGACGGCGCAGTTGTCGGTGTTCATCACGCCGTGGATGAAGCCGACGAGGAGCCAGCGCGCGACGAGGTCGGCCTGGCGCTCCACCACCCGGGTCAGCAGCGCGCCGTAGGGATTCGGGGCCTCCGCCAGCTCCGGGTAGTGCCGGCCGATGACGTGGTCGGCGAGCGCCCGCACGCCGTCGACGTCGCCCCGCATGGCGAAGTACTGGAAGGTGCCGACGCGGATGTGGCTGGTGGCGACCCGGGTCAGGACACCGCCGGGCAGGACCGTCTCGCGCATCACGGAATCCCCGGTGAGCACGGCCGCCAGGGCGCGGGTGCTGGGGATGCCCAGGGCCGTCATGGCCTCGCTGACCACGTACTCGCGCAGCACCGGCCCGAGGGCGGCGCGGCCGTCGCCGCGGCGGGAGAACGGCGTCGGGCCCGAGCCCTTGAGCTGGATGTCGCGGCGCAGACCGTCGCGCCCGACGACCTCGCCGAGCAGGATCGCGCGGCCATCCCCGAGCTGTGGGACGCGGTTGCCGAACTGGTGGCCGGCATAGGCCATGGCCAGAGGCTCGGCGCCCTCCGGGACCCGGTTGCCGGCCAGCACCGCGACGCCCGCCGGACTCTCGAGCCAGGCGACGTCGATCCCGAGCTCCGCGGCCAGGTCGTGGTTGACCCGGATCAGGCGCGGCGCCGCCACGGGGGTGGGGTTCACCGGGGCGAAGAAGTGCTTCGGCAGGCGGGCATAGGTGTTGGCGAAGGGAATGGCGGCTGTCATCGAGGGTTTGGGTCCCGTGTGCGGCGCGGCGTGCGGCTCTCGCCACGAGGTGGGGCGCCGCGGCCGTCAAGGCAAATCATGCCAGTCCTGATGTCACGCCCGACAGCACGCGGTGCCGTCCCGTCGGAGCGCGACGGCCTCAGCGGTCGGCGTGCCGTCCCCGGGTCCGGTGGTGGCGGGCCGCGCGGTGGCGCCGGGAGGGCACGCCCTCGACCGCGTCGTCGGGCGCGAAGCGGGCGCCGCGCAATCCGGACCGCCGGCCGGCGGCCTGCCCAATGCCCTGCCCGGTCCCTTGCCCAGTCTCTTGCACGTCGTCGTAGGGGCCGCGCCCGGAGCGGGCCCGGTAGGCCGCACCGGCGAAATCGCCCGGAGTCGGGGGCGTGCCCGGCTGGGAGAAGCTGGTCTCCGGGCGATAGGCCGGGCCCCAGCCGATCGCGTCGTCGCCGGCCGGGTCCTTGCCGGGAAAGCCGGTGACATAGCCGGTGCTCTGGGCCGCGGCCGGCAGCGGCAGGGCCGAGGCCGCGGCGCAGGCCAGGGCCGCCGCGGTGGCGAGGCTGGAAGGACGCATGTCGATCCTCTCGGAGGGATGGAATCGGGCGCGCCGCAGATCACGGCCGCGCGTGTTCATCCCGGACAACGCGACCCGTGCGGGGCGGGTTCGGGCCGGAGGTTCGGCGCGCGCGTGCGGCGTCCGCGCAGGAGGGCGCGCCCGCCGATGACCGTGACCGGGAGCACGAAGCCGGCGAGGAGGTCGGGCAGGTAGTGCCCGCCGGCCCCGAGGGTCGCCACGACGATGACGGCGTTGAGGGCGATCGCCAGGGGGCCGAGGACCGGGATCGGCGCCAGCGCCCAGGCGGTCAGCACCGCGAGGCAGACGTGGAAGGAGGGAAAGGTCACGAGGCCGCGAATGTCCTCCAGGGCCAGGGTGCGCAGGGTGCCGGCGCGCAGGTGCTCGAGGGCGTCGAGGTGCCAGAGGGCGCCCAGGGTCTCGATGGAGCCGTCCGGCACGGTGGCGAGACCGTAATGCACGAAGGGGCCGGCCGCCGGCACCAGGGCGGCGATGAGCACGACCGCGAGGAGCAGCACCGCGAACAGGCGCACATAGGCCCAGAGCCGGCCGACCCGGAGGGTGGCGCTGAGCGCGATCACCGTGAGCCCGACCTGCGGCCCGCTGGTGTGGTAGGCGAGCGCAAGCCACCAGGCGAGGCGCGGATGCGCCTGCAGGACGGCGAGGTAGGCGGGCCAGTCGAAGCCGAGCGCGGCCTCCGCCCGCGCCAGCCGCGCATCGGCCAGCGGCAGGGCCCAGGTGGCGGTGAGGTAGTGCAGCACCGCGATGGGCACGGTCACGGCGATGAGGCTGGCGCTCGCCAGCGCCATGGCCCGCAGCTTGGGCTCGGAGAGGATGGGGCCGAGCAGGATCGCGAGCGCCAGCAGCGCCGCCACCATGGCCGCCGCCACGCCGAAGCCGAACGGCGCCAGGGCGATCCCCACCCGGCGCAGCCACACCGCGTCGAGGAGGGCGACCGCCAGGGCGAGGCCCCAGAGCGCCGGATGCGGCGCGGCCAGGGCCGCCGAGCGTCGGCGGATCTGCGCGACGGGTTCTGCGAGCGAAGATCGTGTGCGGGAAGATCTGGGGGAAGATCTGAGAAGGGAAGCGGCCTCGGCGCGCCCGCGGCGCGTCCCGCGCGCGGGCATCGAGATCGGTGTTGCGTCGCTCACCCGGAATCCTTCGTGGTTCGTCGAAGCCGGAACTCGGCTCTGCGCCGGTTTGTTGCCGGGCGGCGTCCCTTTTCCCCACCCCGTTCCGGTTCCGAGCCCCGATGGTCTCCCCGATGGTCCTGCCTTGAGCCGCATCGCCTTCCTGGATTTCGAGGCGTCCTCGCTGGCCAAGACCAGCTACCCGATCGAGGTCGCCTGGGTGTTTCCCGACGGCGCGTCGGAGAGCTTCCTCATCCGCCCGGCCCCGGGCTGGACCGACTGGGCGCCCGAGGCCGAGGCGGTGCACGGGCTCGCGCGGGAGCGGGTCGTGCGGGAGGGCGTCGCCCATGACTGGGTGGCGCTGCACATGCTCACGGCCCTGCGCGACGTCACGCTCTACGCCTCGGCGCCCTCCTGGGACGGACAGTGGCTGAGCCGGCTCCTGCGCGCCGCCGGCCTGCCGCGCCACGCCCTCCGGCTGAAGGCCACGGCGGAGGCGCAGCGCCGCGTGATCCTGGACGTCCTCGCGGCCGGCGGCGTGGCGCCGACCCCGCGCGACGCCCTAGCGGGCAAGCTCCTGGCGACCCTGCGGCTAGAGGCCCGCGACGACCCGGCCGCCGAGCACCGCGCCCTCTCGGACGCCCAGCGCGAGTGCCGGCGCTGGGCCCGCGCCCGGAGCCGCGCCGAGGCGCTGCTGCGCGAGGAGCGCGCCGGCGCGGTGGGGTGAGTCGTCCGAAGACGGAGGCCGACCGAGCCCCAGGCCTTCGCGGGCGCGTGCCCTGCCCGGGCCGAGGGCGCTCCCCACCGCGCCCGTACGGCGTCCGAAGACGGATCCGACAGGCTGGCAGGCGTCGGTCCGCTGGGGAGACCCACGGGCCGAAGGCCCTGGCTCTGCTTAATTTGGTGGGTGATCGCCGAGGCCGAGGGCGAGATGGGCCGCTTCTCGAAGGCTTGTCCCGACCGCGACTGGTCGGCGCCAGGACCCTGACCCGAGGGTCGAGCCCGCATCCGGTGACCGTGCGAACGGCCGCGGAGGGTACGGAGCGAACCCTGGCCTTTCTCTTCGGATTAGACACTTTATCTCTCACCCGCCTCGGTCGCAGGCGGATTAACCGCTCTCGACCCAAGCCGGCCGTCTAGATCGCCACGAGCGCTTCCCATAAGCGGTCATACGTCGGCCGTCTGGTAACTTCGGCTATGGGTGGAAAGCGGTTCGACTGTATTGACACGTGAAAGATCTGAGCCGGATCTCGACCGACACGCTGCATCGGCGGCAAACCGTCCGGCAAACAGAGATGAATTCGCTCTGCCGATCACGCTAATTGATGGGTGATGCCGCATCCCTCGGGATTGCAAATAACCGGATGGCCTCTGAGTGCCCGCGGATCGCGTGAAGACCACGGTCGGTGAACCTACGCACCGTCCCCTCGCTCCCCTCGCTCAGCATGCGCCGGACCACTGCTTCCGTGATCAGAATTGAAGCCTTCGCATCCCGGCAGTGGTTCTCGACACGGCTCGCAACGTTCACGGTATCGCCGAGGACCGTCAGTTCGAGCCGGCTTTCGCATCCGACATCGCCAAGCACGACATCGCCATAATGGATGCCGATGGCCACGGCGACCACCTCCTGTCCCGATGCCGCACGTGCATCGTTCCAGGATTGAAGCCTCGCCTGCATTGTGAGTGCACACCGTACGGCGTTCGTTGCGCTCACATCGCTCGAAACAGGCAGGCCGAACACTGCGATCAAACCGTCGCCCGTGAACTTATCGACGGTGCCGTGGTGCTCGAAAACACTGCCGCTCAGAGTGCACAGCAGTTCCCGAAGCATGGCGATCACGTCCTGCGGCTGCAGAGTGCTGCAGAACTTCGTGAATCCGATCATATCGACGAACAGGACCGCAGCAGGCTCGTATCTGGTCGTCGAGAGCGCGAGGTCGTTCGTCGCGATTTGTTCGACGATAGCCTGCGGGAAAAAGCGGGCCAGATTATCCTTTTCCTTACCAACCGCGATCAGCCGTTCACGCGTTGCGATGTTGAACAAAGCGAGTTTTGTGGTGATCGCGATTGCGGCGAGGCTGATCAATGTGCGGGCTGCGGCGCCGCTGTCCGGATCTGAGCCATGGGTGATAATGAAGCTCAAGCATGTCAGCGCCGCGCAGAGCGCCGCGGTCCTGAGGATGCCAACGTGTTTAAACCACGCGGCCGCAAGGACAATGACGACGATGTAGAGGACCGCAACGGCGAAATGCAACGGACTCCACGTATCCAACAAGAAGATCGAGGTCGCTGAAAGTACCACGTAGCCCAGAGGCTTGCGGCTTTGGAAGAGGCTAGCAAATCTTGTCTGCATGCCAACGAATGCCATCGGCGAGGACGTTAGATCATACCTCACTACGAGCTACCCCCAAGTCGAATTGTAAGTAGAGTAGGCGGATCCGATTATTTTTGCCAATCCCCCAAAGTCATCCGCGCCCTCTTCGGGAAATTCAGCCCCTGGCTCGGTTTGTCAGACCTGCGCACCCTCGTCCTTCTGGGATTTGGAGACCGGTCTTGCCCGGGAGGCACGAGGCCGTGAGTGTCGCTTCCGTCCACAGGGGCGACAGCCACGCATCATGAACACCCTGCAGGTCTAGGACTGACACCCCATGGCGTCCGCGCCCTAGCGCGCGATGAAACCGCCGTTGACGAACAGGGTCTGCGCCGTCACCCAACCGCTGCCCGGCCCTTTCAGGAACGCGATGATCGGTGTGATCTCGTCGATTTCGCCAAGGCGGTTCTGTGTGTAGCCATCAGCGGGCCGAGAATGACGCGGAAGTCGCCCGCAAACACCTCCTTGGGTACGAACGGTCCGTATCGATAGAAGAGATCCGGCAGCAGGACGAGGTAGCCGGCGTCGGCGAGTTGCTGGGCCAGGTCGAGCATGGCTGGCCTGATACCTCCAGCATCCATGTAGAGGATCACCGCAGGCCACGGTCTGCCGCTGGCGGGAGTCATGACGTGCGAAGCGCAATCTCCGTCGCGCGTCCGGATCGCGACGTACTCGTTCGGCATCACGTGCTCCTCCGCCAGACATCCGCAATGTCCGCGTCGAACCATTTACGACCGTCAGCGAATCGACTGCAAACCACCCGCTCCAGCCATAAGGCAGATCAGCGGCTGGCGGACCTGAAATGATCAGAATTTGCAGAGGCCTCCCGCGAAGCGTTCAGCGAGACGCTGGTTCTCGAAAGCCTCGGTGACCCACTCTACGAACGCGCGCGTCTTGGCAGGCTGCAACGTTCGCGTGCTGTAATAGAGCGAGATCATTCCGGCATCGGCGTACCAATCTGGAAGAAGGTGGATCAGATCGCCAGTTTCCAGCGCAGGCAGCACGTCAGGTACCGCAAGCATGGTGACACCCAGCCCAAGCAGCGCTGCTTCCTGCATTGCGGCCGGGTCGTTGACGGCAAAGGATACAGGCAAGTGCCCTGGCTGTTCCTCGCCCGCAGCGTTGCGCATCGTCCATTGCTGCAGCCGGCCGGTCCGAAGTGAGCGTTGCACGATGCCCTGGAACTGCTGGAGGTCGGTCGGATCCTCGGGCAGTGTTCGACTTTCCAAGTAGGCTGGCGAAGCGACTGCAATGACATGCGCCGGCGCCAATGAATGAGCAACGAGGCCGGTCCCTAGGTCGAACCCCGCACCGATCGCGGCATCGTAGCCCTCTGTGACAAGATCAACCCGTCGGTTCTCAAAGTGCCATTCTGGGCGGATCAGAGGATAGCGCTGCAGGAAGCCTGGTAGTAGCGGCAGGATGTGCATCGTGCCGAAGGTCAGGGCCATACTGACCTTGAGGGTGCCAGTCGGCGCGCTGCCTGCGCCGCCAATCCCGGCGATTGCGGCCTGAATGCCTTCCAGGTTGTCGGTGATCGCGAGGCGGAAGGTTTCGCCGGCCTCCGTCAGACTGAGCTTGCGCGTCGAGCGGTGGAAGAGGCGAACTCCGAGGTTTCGCTCCAGCATGGCCACGTTCCGGCTGACCGCAGCCGGTGTAAGTGACAAGCGTCGAGCGGCTTCGGAGAAGCTGCCGTACTCAGCACTGCGGATGAAGGATTCCAGGTTGGCCAGGGTTTCCATCATCACGTCCTTCAAGGGATCGTTGAAAGTGTAGCAAGCCGAAACTGGCTAAACCGTGGGGACTGCCTCGGCCATATACGCTTCGTCGATCGGATAGGAGCAGTGCCATGGCCCAGGATTTGTCCCCCCTTGGAGGCAAGGTAGCCCTTGTCACCGGAGGATCACGTGGCATCGGTGCTGCCATCGTGCGCCGCTTGGCACGTGACGGCGCTGATGTGGCCTTCAGCTACGCCGCGTCGCGGGAGAGGGCCGATGAGATCGTGACCGAGCTGGAAGCCTCAGGACGCCGCGCCGTGGCTATCCGAGCGGATCAAGCAGATGCTGGCGAGGTCGCCGGCCTCGTTCGGCAGACATACGAAGCTTACGGGCGGCTCGACATCCTGGTGAATTCAGCCGGCGTCTTCGTCACCGGGATGGTGGACGATCCGGACGGTGATCGGGCCGCCTTTGACCGGCAACTGGACATCAACGTGAAGGGTGTCGCCGCTGCGGTTCGGGCTGCCGTTCCCCTGATGACAAGCGGCGGACGCATCGTCTCGATCGGTACGACAGGAGCCGTGCACGTCCCGTTCGCGGGCGCGGCGGACTACATCGCGACCAAAGCTGCCGTCGCGGCCTACACGCGGGGCTGGGCACGGGATCTCGGTCCCCGCAACATCACCGTCAATCTCGTCCAGCCGGGTGCGATCAACACCGAGATGAACCCCGAGGATGGCCCGTTTGCCGCGACGCTGAAGGGTCTCGCAGCCCTCGGCCGCTACGGCCGACCCGAAGACATCGCCGGAGCGGTCGCGTTCCTCGTCGGCCCTGATGCCGGGTATATCACCGGTGCCACGCTGAATGTCGACGGCGGGCAATCCGCCTGACTGTCCAAAGCGATCCCCTAAGCAAGGACACTCTCATGCCCTCCATCGGCATCATCGGCGCTGGCCAGATCGGGCGGGCCATTGCCAGCACCTTGGCCAAACACGGCATCCCGGCGATACTTGCCAACAGCCGTGGTCCTGAAAGCCTCGCTGACACTGTCGGAACGCTGGGCCCGACAATCAAGGCCGGAACGCGCGAGGAGGCTGCGTCGCGCGAGATCGTCTTCGTTGCGGTAAACTGGTCGAAGCTACCTGCAGCGCTCGCAGGGCTTCCAAACTTTGGCTGTCGCATCGTGATCGACGCCAACAACCCAATTGAGGCACCGCTGTTCAAGCGAGTGGATCTCGGGCGGTCTTCGTCCTCTGAAGTCCTCGCCAGGCTCGTCCCCGGCGCTCGGGTGGTAAAGGCGTTCAACCATCTCCGGCCACAGCTTCTATCGGACGATCCAACCAGCGAAGGCGGTCAACGGGTGCTCTTCTACGCAGGAGACGATACCGAAGCGAAGGCGGCGGTACACACCCTCATCGACCGACTTGGCTTCCTTGGCATCGATCTTGGTCTTCTCGCGGATGGCGGTCGTCTCATCGAGTTCCCGGGAGGACCAGTCCCGGCACTAAACCTCGTCAAGTTTGCTTGATCACGGGGCAGCCAAGCGCAGTCGCATCGTCGTCGCTCTGAAGTCGATCGGCATTATGCCCAAGATTGATTTACATCACTTAGCAAACAGCAGGAGAACATCTATGCCCTTCGCTTCCACCTCCGACGGTGTCGAGATCTTTTTCAAGGACTGGGGTCCTAGGGATGCACAGACTATCGTCTTCCATCATGGCTGGCCGCTCTCCTCTGACGACTGGGATGCGCAGATGCTGTTCTTCCTGGCAGCAGGCTTCCGCGTCGTCGCGCATGACCGGCGCGGTCACGGTCGTTCGGCGCAAGTCTCCGAAGGTCACACAATGGACGCTTATGCCGCCGACGCAGCCGCCGTCGTCCGGCACCTTGATCTGCGCGACGCGATCCATGTTGGTCATTCCACCGGCGGCGGCGAGGTGGCCCGCTATGTCGCCCGTCACGGCGGACCCGATGGGCGAGTCGCCAAGGCCGTACTTGTCAGCGCCGTGACCCCGCTCATGCTTCAGACGCCCGACAATCCGGGCGGCCTGCCTCTGTCGGTGTTCGACGGATTCCGCCAAGGGCTCGCCGCTAACCGAGCGCAGTTCTTCCTCGACGTGCCGTCGGGCCCCTTCTACGGCTTCAACCGTGAAGGCGCGACGGTGCATCAAGGTGTAATTGCGAATTGGTGGCGCCAGGGCATGATGGGAAGCGCCCAGGCGCACTACGATGGCATCGCGGCCTTCGCGGAGACGGATCAGCGCGAGGACCTGAAGGCGATTAGCGTTCCGACTCTCGTCCTGCACGGCGAGGACGACCAGATCGTACCGATCGACGCGGCAGCGCGCGAGTCGATCAAGCTCCTCCGCAACGGCACGCTGAAGACGTATCCGGGCTTCAGCCACGGCATGCTCACTGTAAACGCCGACACGCTAAACGCCGACATTCTCGCCTTCGTCCGAGGGTAGGTCTCCCGGTGCTGGCGGACCCTCGCGACGTGGTCCGCCAGCCATTATGGCGAGCTCATTCCGGGATCTAATAACGACGACCGGTGCAATTCAGGAGAAACAACCCACGCCATGACCGAGGACACCTCCGAGATCGCCCTGGTGCGTCTGTTCTTCGAGCGTATCAGTGCAGATCGCTTCGATGACGCTATCGACCTACTGGCCGAGGACGTTTTCTACCATAACATCCCGTTGCCCGAGATCACGGGGCGGGAAAACGCGCGAAGCTTCCATAAGACCTTCGGAGTCGGTAGCCGCATTCGCGTCGAATGGCAGCTGCTGCGCATTGCTCAGGATGGCGATACCGTTCTGACCGAGAGGCTCGATTTCTTCACTGGTGGGAACGGCAACCGCATAACGCTCCCAACCATGGGCAGCATGCGCGTCAACGATGGAGTAATCACGGAATGGCGCGATTACTTTGATCTGATCAGCTTCGAGCGACAGGCCGCAGCGTTGGAAGACTGATTTACCAGTCAAGGTTCAGGTGTTGGCGTACGGTGTCTCGCGTCCAGTCCGTGGGGCTCAGACTGATTCCAGGACGATGCGGGCCCGCAGCCCCACTCACAACCTATGATGATTTTAAAGAATGTGCTGCAGAATTTGTTAGGAAATTTATCTCTGTCGGATTTAGTACCAAAGAGCGCAAAACCGACGGAAGACATTCGTCCCATCCGCCCCGATGTCGACTACCGGACCGTTCTACTGACACTCTCCGCTTTCAGTCTCCGACTTGACTTGGCCGCCAGGGCAGCTGTTGACGCTTCTTACAAGCGGCTAGTCGACAGCCGTCTGTCAACCTTGGCTCGGGGTGATCGACGGAAGAGCGCTGAATGGTTGAGAGTCGTCTTTCTTCAAACAGCGCCTTTTAATTTATCAACTCCAAACCGACGATGCACTAACTTCCAATATGGATTACTGGGTGAGGATCAATCAATGCGCTGCCGACCCTGGTCGCGGTGGGATCGCACTGGTGAGTAGAGCTTGAGCTTGCGGCACAGTCTGTGCACGAATAGCGGCGCGAATGACAGGATGATCCCGGCAAAGCGGTTGGGCAGGTGCGGCATGAGGTGTCTCGGGCCAGGGACACCATTAACCGATCCATCCCGCCCGCTTCGTAACCCAATCCGTTCCTTAGCACGCCAATTGGCCAAGGTTGATTCCAGGTAGGGGGCATCTGTTCCGGCCACTATCCTATTCGGCAGCCTCTGAGTACGTGTGCGTAGGGTGGGCGATCTCCGCACGAGCGTTGAGCTTCTCTACCAGATCCGCGATCTCCGCAGCCGGCCGGGCCGCGCTGTAGAGGAAGCCCTGCGCGGTGCCGCAATTCTTTCGACCCAGAATGTGGGACTGGGCCTGCGTCTCGACTCCCTCCACGGTGACGGCCATCGAAAGGGCGTGCGCCATTGTGGTGATTGCCTCGACCACTACGAGCTTTTCTGGTCGCTCCTGCAGATCCCGGATGAACGAGCGATCGACCTTGACCTTGTCGAACTGAAAGTCGGTGAGGTAGCTCAGGCTGGAATACCCGGTTCCAAAATCGTCGAGGGCGATGCGCACACCGCGTTGGCGCAACCGTTTCAGGTTGTCCAGCACCTCGGTTTTGCGATCCAGGAGAACCGATTCGGTAATCTCGATTTCCAGACGCTCCGGCGCGATCTCCGTCCGCGCAAGGGCATCTGCGACGTCTTCGTAGAAGGTCGGACATCGCACGTGGATCGACGAGATGTTGACCGCGACCTGTAGGCCCGGCCAGGACAGCGCGTCGGCGCATGCTCGGTGTAGTGCCCAGCGGCCAATCTCAATCACGAAGCCGCTGGCCTCAGCGATGGGGATCATCTCCGCTGGGGAGATCCAGCCCTCGCCGGGCTTCTGCCAGCGCAGGAGCGCCTCGAAACCGATCACTCGCTCGCTTCTGAGGTCAACCAAGGGCTGATAGTGAAGCTGCATCTCCTCCGTGCCAAGGGCGAGGCGCATCGCTGCATCGAGATGCCTCTGGCGCACGATGCGGTCCTCCAGGCCGGCGTCGAAGCAGCACCAGCGGCCCTTGCCGGCGGCCTTGGCACTGTACAGTGCAAGGTCGGCCCGGCTGAGCAGGCTCGCTGGATCCTGGGCATCCTGCGGCGTGAAGGCGATACCCACGCTAACACCAATTTCCAGGCGTACGGAATCGACGTGGTAGGGCTGACGCAGGTCGGCGACGATACGCTCCGCTAAACGCTCGACTTCCTCCGGCCGAGGGCAATCTTGAAGAACAGCAAACTCGTCGCCCCCGAGGCGGTAAATGCAGTTCGAGTCCCCAACTATGGCGCGCAGACGCTCGGCGACGACCCGGAGCAGCCTGTCCCCGGTACCATGGCCGTAACTGTCGTTGACCGCTTTGAAGCCGTCGAGATCGAGGCACAACAGCCCAATCCGCGGCTGGCCCGTCGGACGGAGCCCGCAGGCCGCCTCGGCCGCGTTCTGAAACGCTGCGCGGTTCGGCAGGCCGGTGAGAATATCGTGACCTGCGAGATAGGCGATGCGGGCCTGGGCCTCCCGGCCGTCCGTCGCATCGGTCCCGACTCCGCGATAGCCGGTGAAATGGCTGTGTCGGTCGAAGGTGGGTTTGCCGTTCAGGGTCCACCAGCGCACGCCCATGTCTGTCCTGAGCCGGACCGACAGGTCGCTGAAGGTGGTCCGCGCCTCGAACGCCCTGAGCAAGGCCGCGCGCCCTACGTCGGTCCCGTCGGGCGCCGCGTAACCCCGGAGGAGGTCATCCAAAGTACGGTCCTGAAGCGCCCGTTGGGATAGGCCGAGCGTCGCGGCCATTCGAGCGGGCACGTGGCGTAGTCGGCCCTGCGCATCGGTTTCCCAAAGCCAGTCGCTCGCTCCGGCTTCAAAATCGTTGAGGAGCAGCCCGATCGTCTCACCCTGATTCTGGACGACGATCCGCTGCCAGATACGCTGGTACGACAGGAGGCTCATCCGCCGCACGCTGAAGAACACGAACAGCGCGTAGACGCCGAGCAGGAGCGAGACGTACCCGCCGAACGGCGCCTCGCACCCTGCCAAGCCGATGAACGCGCCGATGACAATGGGGGCGGCGAGGAGAAGCGAGACCGAGAAGATTGGCCCGACGACGTAAGCGTCCGAGATCAGGCCCGCCGTGATGGCCGCTGCGATCATGCGGAAATTCCCGGAGGACGGAGGCAGCAGCACGGCCGGCATCGTCGCCCAGGCGAGACCCAAGGCGAGAGCGAGGACCTTGCAGATCCAGAAGCCCCGCTGAATTACACGTTCGACGACTTCGCTCCTGAAGGTGTTCCGGTGGTGCCAGGTCGTCCACAGCGTCGCGACAATGATGAGGGACACCGCAACGCAGAGACATCCGAGATAGAGCCGTGAGGCGTCGTCCCAGAACATGTAGGCAAGGGCGAACACCACCACCACGTGGGTGATCGCCGAGTAACTTGCGAGCTGCAGCGTCTCGTTGAGGAGTTCTGCGCGGGTCTCGCTCCGTTGCCGGTGCTCCAGGGGGGATACTCCCTCGCCGGCGGGGCGGTCCACATTCGCCATCGGCGAGGCGGGATCGGGCCGGAAGCGGCGCCGAAACGACAGCATTTCAGCCCTCCCGACGGGTGAGGTGCATCGGCATGCCCCCGTGCGGACGCAGCGTAACGCGGAACCGCGCCGTTGGCATCGTCGGCGCGGCCGGACGCAAGCGAAAGGCTGGCAGCAGGGTCGCGAGCACGACGAGGCACTCGGTCATTGCCATCCCCATGCCGATGCACACCCGGGGGCCGGCGCCGAACGGCAGATAGGCGTGGCGGTCGCGAGCAGCGTGCTGCGCCGGGTCAAACCGATCCGGATCGAACACGTCCGGTCGTTCCCAGAGTCGGCGGTGCCGGTGCAGGGCGTAGATAGGCACATGCACGGATCGTCCCGCCGGGATTGGCGTATCCCCGAGTCGGATCGCCCTCGTCGTGCGTCGCACCATAAGGGGTGCGGGCGGATACAGGCGCATCGCCTCCATGAGGACCTGCCTCGCGTAGGGCAACCGATCCGCAAGATCGGGCGCGCGAGCGATATCGAGACCGGCGGCTGCGATCTCCGCGAGCACCCGGCGTTCGACGCCGGGATGGTCGGCGAGCAGCCGAAAGGTCCAGGTCAAGGCCAAGGCCGTCGTCTCGTGACCAGCTGCCACAAAGGTCAGGAGGTTGTCGACGAGTTGCTCGTCTGGCATCGCCCGATCGGTCTCAGGGTGTGGGGCGGTCAGGAGCAGCCCCAAGAGATCCTGTTCGGCCCCACCCCTCGCACGCCGCGCAGCGATGAGTCCGGTGACAGCCGTCCGCAACGCGCGGGCGGCGGCGGCACCCCGACGCGCCCCGGGGTGGGGCAGCCAACCCGGCAGGCCCAGCATGACGTAAGCCATCTTCCAGTTGGTTTGGCCGAGGTAATCCTCCATGGCGGCTGCGAAGCGTGCGGCATCGAGCCCGGGCTCGCCAGAGGCCATGGTCGTAGTGATGATGTCGAAGGCCGTACGCATCATCTCCTGCGCGAGGTCAGCGGCCGGGGCCTCCCGCGGCCGCGCGAGCCATCGGTCCCGCGTGGCCTCTGCGGCGGCGGCCATCCCCGGCACGAAGGTGCGGATGTGATCTGGGCGGAACACCGGCGCCGTGGTGCGGCGCTGGCTTCGCCAGAGGGAGCCATCGGACGTCAGCAGGCCGCGCCCAAGGGCTGGTGCCAGAGCCCGCGTCATAAACGCTTCGCGTTCGAGGGAGGCTGCTTCGTCGACGAGGAGTGTGCGGATCAGGGCGGGATCGACGACAAAGTGCGTCCGCTGCCCCAGCAGTTTCGTCTCGACGATCCGCTCCGCATAGACTTCGTCGGGCCACGCATCGACCATGCTACGTAGCATGGTGAGGAGCACGTTCGGCAAGGCGCGCACATCTCGTAGGCGATCATCCGCCGACGATCTACCGACCTGGACGCGCAATTTTGAAACCGATGCCGACACGTTGAACTCACCGCCTGAACTCGGCCAGCACGCCTCAAAACAATTAAGCGGTGCTTACGTCATGATTACAAATCGCCCTTAAACACAGGAGTAAATCTCCGTAAGGAACCGTACTGATCACTCGGGTTGTAATAACCGAAACCGGTTCTGGTAAAGCGACGGAAAAATGCCGCATCCGGCTCGACGCATCGACTGCTTGCGACTTGTTCGGGGTCAACGACAGCATTAATTGAGAAGAATACCCCCAAAGTGGATCAAACACACGATAAGTGGCAAAGTGTTCACTGAAGCGTCCGCTTTGGTGCATTGCCGCCTGGAAGCGGACCGGCGGAAAGCCACCGTAAGTCGCCCTTCGGATACCGACCCAACGACGCCGTGGAAGCTTGTTGAGGCTATCCCCCCAAAGCGGACGCCGTTCAAATTGGAACTGGTACGTCTCTCGAGCGAGTTGCTCGGATGAGCGGATCCGCAGGGAGTTGCCCTATGTTCAAGACACTTACGCTCGGTGCTGGCCTGATGGCTGCCAGTCTGTTCCTGGCATCGGCTCCGGTTTCGGCTGCACCGCTTGGTGTCGCAACGATGCTAGAGACTGCGACCGCCGCGGAAAGCGTCCAGTACGGGTACGGCTATGGTGACGGTGGAGACGGGCGCCGCGGGTACGGCGATGGTTACGGACGCCGGGGTTACGGCGGCGGTCATCACTTTGGACCGCGCTTCGGCGGTCGGCACTTCGGCTATAGTCGGGGACGTGGTAACGGCTATGGGCACGATCGCGGCTATGGCCACCGCGGCTTTTACTCGAAATTGAACCTAAAGGCGCACCTCAAACCTGAGGGGCGCTGTTTGTGGTCCGCAGCCTTTTGGCCCAGACCGTAAGTGCGCAATCTACTAATCGCAGTGCGGCCGATGACGGGTATAAGAACGACCGGCGAGTCATCTGCTTGCAGCGAGCGCAGACGCGGCGACTGACGACCGAGTTCAGCCCGAGTGAGCCCGGCTCTCGTTCTTCTGACAAGCTTCGAGGTCTCGGACGGAGCGGTTGTAGGTCTCGTTGAAGCGTTGCGCCGGTTGGCTCGGATCACTCTTGGCGCGAATGTCCCGGGCGACGTCCCGGCCATGCCCAATCACGCTTGCGACCGTGTCGGTGTAGCTGGTGCAGGATGAGTTCGCCTTCGGGCTCATGCTGTCAAAGGTCGTACCAAGCTGACGGTTGGCATTCGAGACCTCGCCGAGTGCGGCTAGGAAGGGCGCGACATCGGCTTTCGGTCCCAAGGCCTCGAACCGCCGGACCGCGCGGCGCAGGGTGAGGCTGGTGGAGAGGAGGCGCCGTGCCGGCGCATCCTCCGGCAGGGCCGCCAGGCGGCGCTCATCCCGGGCGATCTCGCGCTCGAACAGGGCCGTGCCATACGCGTCCATCGCCTTGGCGGCCGCGTCGACGCGGGGGACGAGGATCGCGTGCTGCTCGCGGGCGAACTTGAAACCATCCTCTTTGAACTCGCGCGTGGTCTGATAGCGCGTGAGCGCCTTCAGGATGGGATTGACCTCACGCAGGGCTGCCAGCAGCCGGGAGGCCTGAGCATCCACCTCTGGCACGACGCCCGGCAAGGCAACGGCCTTCTCCAACTCGTCGATGACCCCATCGAAATCCACGATGCCGAAGTGGTACCAGGCGTTGGCGCCGAGCTTCGTTCCGAGCTTGAGCACCCGCTCGTTGTCGCGCCGGTAGTCGGCCAACTGCTGCTCCAGGGGATGCGACCGGACGAGGTGGTTCTGGGCCTCGGTGTAGGCATTGGCCTTTGCAAGCGCCTGAGCCTCTGGCGTCTGCGCCGACGCCAGGCGAGGCGCCGCCCGGGCTGCTCCGGGCGGCGGTGGCGGGCTCTGCAGCAGAGCCTGTGAGGCCGTGGGTGCGGCGGGAAAATCGCACTTGAAGGCGTCGATCAGGCTTTTGCGCACGGCCTCATGTGCCTGGGCGCACTGATAGGCCACGGTTGGACGGGCCGCTTCGTTGCGCAGGACCGAGTCGCGGAAGCTCTCGTGCATTGTGTTGATGCCCTGGCGAATGCCGGGGCGAGCGGCTTCCGGTACGCCAGGGCTAGCCGCGCATTGAGCGTAAGCCTCCAAGAAGGCGTCGCAACTCTCCACGCCCACCGGGGTCACCGGCGTGACCGCGCAGGCGGGCGTGGTCGCAAACCCGGCCAGGATGGCCACAACGGGGATCGCGTCACGCAGCGATCTGATCCCGAGCGTCCGTACCGGTTCTTGCATTCCCGTCCCTTTCGTTAAGCTGTTAGGCTGGGAACCATGGAAGGTCCCGCCCCTGCCAGGCCAAATATCGCCGGTTGATCGGCTTAGGTCGGCCTAAGCCTTCAGAGCATCGCGAAGCGGTGCCCGTGTCGACCGGCTTGCGCAAGCACGACGTCATGGTTCCGGCATTATGCTGCCGAGGCCCAGCCGATCACCGCTGTCAGTGGATCGCTGAAGCCGTGCTCCGGGATCACCGCGCGCATCTCGGTCCGTGCAAAGCCGGCCTCCCGGAGATAGCACTCGACCAGGTGCGCGCGCCCTACCCCATCCAAGGCGTTCCAGATCGCCACAGCCTTGGTGGGGAAGCATCGGTTCGAGAAGCTGATCACCACCGGAGCGCCCGGGCGCAACACGCGCGCGACCTCGGACAGGACCTCGACGGGCCTCTGCAGATACTGGATCGAGACGCACATCAACGCCGCATCGGTGCTTGCGCTGTCGAGGGGAAGCTCGGGCGCGGCGTTCAGGTCTTGGACGAAGTGTTGGGTCAGGCGGGGGTTCGCCGCGAGTTCCGCGGCGTTCAAGCCATGGCCGATGACATCCGCGAAGGTCCTGTCCTCCGGCAGGTGGCTAACCCAGCTGGACATTAGATCGAGAACGATCCCGCCAGCTGGAACAACGTCCCGGTAGAGGGTCCTCACCGCTGCAATGGCGTCGTCGTCGATATGCGTGACGAAGCGCGGTTGCCGGTAGAACAATGGATCGGGGGCCTCATCGCCTTTGGCGAACGCCTCAGGTGGGAAACCTGAAAACCGTTTCATGGGAGCCTCGTGCTGCCTGCCGCTATACGCTGGCCGAAGCCGATCACCGAAAGCAATCAGGCCTGAAGGCGTCATGTCTTCTGCAACGGCTACAGCAACGGATTGATCCTCGGCAAAGATGCGGCGTCCATGCAGAGCGACGGATCCGATCCCGCTCAATGCTGCCCTAAAAGCGGACTGCCGAGGTAATCTCAGCAATCGTGCTCTAGACCCTCTGGTCGGAAAAACAGGCCCGCTTTCAAGCTATCTCCGATCCGGTTCGCACGCTCGGTGAGGAGCACTGCGACGTCGGTGGAGAACACTTCCGTAGCTGTATGTTCGAACAGCGCGAGCCAGCGCGCGAAATGAGCCGGGGTCAGTTCACTCAGCCTCTGATGCTTGCCGAAGGGATTGCCCTTGTAGCGGCCAGATTTTAGAAGCACCGAGGACCAGAAATCCTGGATCACGGTGAGGTGGCGTGGCCAATCGCCATCAGGGATGACGCGGGCAAATACCGGCCCAATCAGGGGATCTCGTTGAACCTTGGCGTAAAAGGCGGCAAGAAAGGTTCGCAGTGTTTCTTCCGTAAGGCTGTCATGCTGCATTTAGGCTCAGCCAATCGCAACACGAAGCGGGGTTGTTGGACCCCCTCCTCCCGATCGTCATAGCAAAGAGGTCGCAACAACCGAGGTTTTCTCTATCACCGCCCCCGGCCCCGAGAAGTTGTAAATCAGAATCTCGCTCGTGGTGATGTTGAAGTCCATCAACGCCTCCGGGGTCATGTTCTCCAGATACATGACAATCGAGCGAAGCGAATTACCGTGGGCAACTACCAGGACGCGCTCGCCCTCCTGCACGCGAACGGCGAGCTCCTGCTCGTAGAACGGAACCGTTCTTGCTGCTGTCATGGCAAGGCTTTCACCACCTGGGGGGACAGCATCGTAGGATTTGCGCCAGAGATGGACCTGTTCCGGGCTCCACTGGTTGCGTGCCTCCGCCTTGTTCAGGCCTGACAGCTCACCGTAGTCGCGCTCATTCAAGGCACTGTCGGCTCGGATAGGGAGATCGCTCTGATCCAGCTGCTCCAGCATCAGCGTCAAGGTACGCTGCGCCCGGTCCAGCTTGCTCGTGAATGCGATGTCGAAGCGGAAGCCGAGATCCTTCAGTTTGCGTCCGGCTGCCTTCGCCTCTTCAACGCCGCGCTCCGTCAGGTCGGGATTGCGAAACCCAGAGAACAGGTTCTGCTCGTTGTCGGTGCTCTGCCCATGCCGCACGAGGACGAGCGTTCTGACTGCGGATGACATCGTTTCTCCTTGTGCCGCGCTGTCTACGCAGCTGACCGGCTAGGAGCAATGTTCTCTCGCCTGAGCGGTGCATCATCGCGGATGCCAGACCAGGAAGCACTCGAACGATGGACCGAAGAGCGAAGCTGAAATAATTAATGCCGGGCAATCAGGAAGCCGGGGCCGATGAAGGAGCAGGCGAACAGGAGCACCACGAGCAAAAGCACGAGGGTGAGCCAGCGTTTGAAGAGGCGACGACCGGATGCCAGCTCGATGACCCTCGCTGAGCGGTGACGAAGCGCTAGCAGAGACTGGGGCATCCATACGCCCGATCATGCTCGAAGACAGGTCAATGGAGGGCTCTGTCAAGGATGGTGTGCAGATGGCTAGATGTTTGATCCCAGGGTTTGATGGGGCACTCTTCACGGCGGAGTGGAGGGATGCGCTATGGGCCAGGTTCTTCACGGCAGCGCCACAACGACGGAGGCGATCCGTCGAGCGATCCAGCATAGTCATCTTTGGACGGCCCCTGCTCTGCAAGGGTAAAGTTGGGCTGATCCGACGATCGGTCGGGTGCGGTCATCTTTCCGGCCTGTTGGCGCGGCGCTGATGGCCGCTGGCCCTGATGAAGTCCGCTGACCAGGTCCGTTCAAGCGAGCGAGCGCGAAGCTCGGACTATGCTGCGGTGTGCCTGGTTTGCGGCCGCGTTCCGATCACCATCAACCCTCATGCACCCTTCCAGTCCAGAGCTGCGGGGCTACCGCAGCGATTCAGCTAAGCGTGGCTTGCCGTGCGATAGACGTCCCCACGTGCCAGCAGCGCCCACGCGATGCGTGCCGTCTTGTTGGCCATGGCCAGCGTCACGACTCGCGCCGGACGACGCTCAAGGAGGGATCGGATCCAGGCGGCCGCACCTTGGGTGCTCGTTCGCGCCCGGCGGATCACTGAGGTCGCTCCCATGACCAGCAACTTGCGTAGGTAGCGGTCTCCCATCTTGGAGATACGGCCTAGCCGCTCCTTGCCGCCCGACGAGTTTTGGCGTGGCACGAGGCCGAGGAAGGCTGCGAACTCGCGGCCCGAGCGGAAGTGGGTTGGATTGGTGACAGTGGCCACCAGGGCCGTGGCGGTGATGATCCCGACACCGGGAATGCTGGCCAGGCGCTGGCTCGCCTCGTCCTGCCGATGCCACACGAGCAGCACTCGCCCAAGTTGGTTGATCTGGGTCATGAGGGCCTCGATCTGTGCCACCATCAACAGCATCGCGGATGCTACGATCGGCGGGAGGCGCGCCTCATCAGCTGAGCGGATCTGTACCACGAGGTCGGCTAGGCGCAGCGCACCCTGCGGAGCGATGAGCCCGAACTCGGCGCAGTGGCTGCGCACGGCGTTGATGAGCATGGTGCGCTGGCGGACCAAGAGGTCTCGGCTGCGATGCAGCACCAGCACGCTCTGACGCTCTGCGTTTTTGATCGGAACGAATCGCATGGTCGGTCGTGAGACAGCTTCACAGATTGCCTGAGCGTCGGCCGCGTCGTTCTTCTGACGACGAACATAGGCCTTCACGTAGGCCGGCGGGATCAGCCGGACCTGGTGCCCGAGTGCGGACAAGGTGCGGCCCCAGTAATGCGCCGTGGCACAAGCCTCCATCCCGATGAGGCAAGGCGACAAGTCCTCGAAGAACCGGAGGACCTCCGATCGCCGAAGCTTTTTCCTGAACACGACGCACCCGCCGGCATCGACGCCGTGGACCTGGAAGACGTTCTTGGCGAGATCGAGCCCGATTGTGATGCTGCTCATTGCATAAACTCCTTGCCGAGGTGGACAGCGGCAATACCGTACCAAGCGCTGAGGCCGGGTGCAGGAGCCGTCCACCCCATCAAGCGAGCCTGAGGGCGCTCTCGAAGCGCTACGGGATCAACCCCAAGACGGTTGCCAAGTGGAAGAGGCGGACCTTGGTCGCCGACCAGCGCACGGGGCCGAAAGATCCTCGCTCGACGGTGCTGTCACCCGAGGACGAGGCGGTGGTGGTCGCCTTTCGTCGTCACACGCTCCTGCCACTCGACGACTGCCTCTACGCGCTCCAGGCCACGATCCCACACCTGACCCGCTCGTCGCTGCATCGTTGCTTGCAGCGCCACGGGATCAGCCGATTGCCGGAGGTCGACGGCGACAAGCCCAAGCGGTCGCGCTTCAAGGCCTACCCGCTCGGCTACTTCCACATCGATCTGGCTGAGGTCCACACGGCCGAAGGGCGGCTCTACCTACTCGTCGCCATCGACCGTACGACCAAGTTCGCCTTCGTCGAGTTGCACGGACGAGCGACCCGCCGGGTCGCAGGCGACTTCCTCCGGCATCTCATCGAGGCGGTGCCCTACAAGGTGCACACGGTGCTCACCGACAATGGCACCCACTTCACGACACCCGGCAACGTTGCCTCGGCTGCCTCCATCATCAAGGAGGCGATTGCCGCCGGCGAGACCTTCCGAGCCCACAGCTTCGAGTCCGCCTGCGCTCGAAACGATATCGACCATCGCCTGACCAAGCCGCGCCACCCCTGGACGAATGGGCAGGTCGAGCGAATGAACCGCACAATCAAGGACGCGACGGTCAAGCGCTACCACTATGACAGCCACGAGCAGCTCCGTGCCCATCTGGCCGACTTCGTCAGCGCCTACAACTTTGGCCGGCGCCTGAAGACCCTGCGGGGTCTCACGCCCTACGAGGCCATCTGCAAAGCATGGTCCGTCGAGCCCAGTCGCTTCAGGGCAAACCCGCTCCACCAAATGCCGGGACCAAACATCTAGCTGCGCAGAGAAGTCGGTTCGTGAATGCCCGCAGGGTGTCCGCGTCGATGGCTCGGCTTCATAGAAGCGGACTGGCAGAAGGCCTTGTGATAAATAGCCCAGCGATCGATGCTACGGCCAGAAACCTCATAAAATGTAGCTTCTATGGTGTTCGACGCTATGTCGATGATATCTCTGGGCTGAACTAAGCGGTCGCTCTTCACTCGTTCTTGAAACATCATGATTTGTCGCTGGTCCCCGCGATACATGAGGTTTCCATGAAGCATGGCCAGGGTACCGACCGAAGCAGAGTTCAAGCGGCTGGTGACAGTGGCGAGCCAGGGCAGGTATGGGCCACGCAACCGAATGACCCTCATGCTGAGCTACCTAGCCGGTCTGCGGGTGGGCGAGATAGCATCGCTTCGCTGGGGCGACCTTCTGGAAAACGAGGGGAAGGTGCGTGAACAGCTTCGGCTCAGTGCCGCCGTCACGAAGGGCGGGCACGCCCGAGTAGTGTTCCTCAGCGCTCGGCTGCGCAAGGAAGTGGAGCAGTACCGGGGTAGCCTCGCTCAGCCCCCTGCCCCACTTCATCTGGTGCTTGTCACCCAGAAGCGTTCGACGTTCAGCGCGAACACGCTGTGTCAGCTTATGAGGGGTTGGTACGACTTGGCGGGGCTGGAGGGCGGATCAAGCCACAGTGGCCGTCGATGGTTAATAACGCGGCTGGCTCACGCCGGGATCTCGCCCAAAGCGATGATGATGCTCGCTG
>NZ_PDHT01000023.1:0-90638 GCF_002917135.1 Methylobacterium sp. V23 | reverse complement strand
GGCCACCAACTACCTGGCTGCCGTCTGCATCGCTGCTACCGTCAGCTACTGGTTATGAGTCCCGAGCCTAGGCCCTCACTCAGGGATCCCTATCGCCCTCGCGGCGTCTTGCTCGGCGACGGACACGAATTCCTTGTAATTCCTGTCAACCGGACATCCTCGCAATGACCAGCCTGCTGACCAACAACGCCGCCATGACGGCGCTGACGACCCTCAAGAGCATCAACACCCAGCTCGACATGACCAGCAACCGGGTCTCGACCGGCCAGCGCGTCTCCAATGCCTCGGACAACGCCGCCTATTGGTCGATCGCCACCACGGTCCGCACCGACAACGCCTCGCTCTCCGCCGTGAAGGACTCCCTCGGCCTCGGCTCGTCGGCCGTCGACACGGCATATAACGGCCTCAACAGCATCCTGACGGATATGCAGAACCTGCGCGCCAAGCTGCAGACCGCTCTGCAGCCCGGTGTCGACCGCTCCAAAGTGCAGGTCGAGATCAAGGCCATCCAGAACAAGATGCAGGCCACAGCCGACTCGTCGACCTCCAGCGGACAGAACTGGCTTTCGGTCAACTCTGCGGTGAGCAACACCAACTATCAGGCGTCGCCTAACATCGTTGCCGGCTTCTCGCGCGCTTCCACCGGCGCAGTGACGTTCTCGAACATCACCGTCGACGTCAATGCGATCAAACTGTACGATCTCAACGCTAGCAGCATCACCACGGCCGCGACGGCTGGCCAAGTGGTGGGCTCGACCTCGCTCACCGGAACGCCTGCCTTCGCGACGGGCGGCACAGCGAACTTCAGTGCAACGAACGAAGTGAGCTTCTCGCTCAGCCTCGCCGACGGCTCCACCGCGAACATCCTGATCAACAAGACGACGATGGCCTCCGCGGCCGCAAATCTGACGAAGGTCACGACGCAGGAGTTTCTCGACGCGATCAACAACCAGATCGCTGCGGACACCGCCGCGACGCCGCTCGCCACCAAAGTCAAGGCCTCGCTCGACTCGGCCGGTCGTCTTGCCTTCACCACCACTGCGACCGGTTCGGGCACCGACGCACAGGTCACCGTCCTGAACCTCGCCGCAAGCGGCGGCAACACCCTGGTCGATGTTGGCTTCGGCGCCGGCACCCCAGCCGCCACCGACGCGCGCACCGGCAAGGGTACTGCGGCCGGTACCACCTCGGGCAAGGGCATCCTCGACACCGTGGACGCAAGCACGAGCTTTGCCGTCAGCACGATCGACATCTCAGGACTGGTCGGCACGACGGGTGACACGACCCTGCAAAACATCATCACGCAGGTCGAGAAGGCCCTTGCCAAGGTCACCGATGCCGGCACCAAGCTCGGTGCCAACAAGACCCAGATCGATGGGCAGAAGGCGTTCATCGACACCTTGATGAAGGCCAACGACCGGACGATCGGCACCCTCGTCGATGCCGACATCGAGGAGGAGTCCACGAAGCTCAAGGCCCTGCAGACCCAGCAGCAGCTCGGCGTGCAGGCCCTCAGCATCGCCAACTCGGCCAGCCAGAACGTCCTCTCGCTCTTCCGCTAAGCCGCACGGCGCCCCCGGAGGATCCGGGGGCGCTCCCCGCGAAAAAGGCCACGCGTCCGCGAGGAGGCGTGGCCTTTTTTCGATTCCGGAGGGTGCACGACCGCGACGGGGCCCGCGCGGATCAGCCCACGAAGGTGTAGCCGGCCAGCCGCTTGGCCTCGATCGGGTCGTAGCCGAGGCGCATGCGCAGCTTCTTGCGCAGCTTGCTGATGTGGCCCTCGACCACGCTCTCCTCCACGTCGGTGCCGTGGTCGGCATAGACCGCGGTGAAGATCTGCGCCCGGCTGAGCTGCCGGCCGCGATGGCTGGCGAAATACTCGAGGATGTGCCGCTCGCGGCGCGGCAGGATCAGGCTGATCCCGTCGATCTCGGGGTCGCGGCCGTCGGAGAAGACCTTGAGGCGGCCGCTGCGATCCTGGGCGGGAGGCGCCTGGACCTCGCCGCGGATACCGCGCCGGCGGATCGCCTCGGCCCGGGCCAGGATCTCGCGGACATGGACCGGGCGGCGCACGACGTCGTCGATGCCGGCGGTGAAGAGGTCGAGGGTCTGCTCCAGGGAGCGGGTCTCGTTGAGGGCGATGATCGGTGCCTGCGAGAAACTGCGGATCGCGGCGGTCCGGCTGGCGCGATCGGCGCATTCGCCGAGCACGATCCCCTTGAGGGCATCGGCCGGGTTTCCGGCGAGCCAGGCCAGGAAGTCGTCAGCATTGGTGCCACGCGCCGGAACCGATTGCGCGTTGAAGCCCGCCACGTACTCGGCGGCAACCGAGTGCCGCTCATCGACAACGATATACATTCCAGCGCCCCGCCGAAAACGAACTGTTATGCAAACCCACCGGACGATCACCTGGGAAGCGGAGCGACTTCGTTGTTCGCCCTTGATACCCAAGCTTTACTTGATGATGACTTCGCAGCGACATCTCTTTGGGGGGATGTATTCGCTGCCGTCCGGCGCTTTGCGTTAAGAATGTTTCTTTAAGGAAATGGTTAATTTTGAATTAAGTGGTTCGGCGTCCTGTGATCCCGGTCCGATTTTGAGGGGGTTGGCATACCAGACGCGCCCCCGGAGGCGTCGGATGTGGCAAATCGATCACGGTTTCGCGAACGGTCGGAACCGATCCCCCGCGCCGCACGAATCGCGCGACCGGCATGCGGGACCTGTCCGGAGCGGCGACCACGACGGCGGGCGCCGGGCCGAGGGCCGCGCGGCGGGACCGAGCCTCAGGCGCCCCGCGCTGCGGTGGGGGCCAGGGTCTCGCCCAGGAGTTCGATCTGGGCGACGAGGCGGGTCAGGCCTTCGCTGCGGGGAACCGAGGGCATCGGCGGTGACGTACCCTCGCCTTCGCCCCCGAGGCTCGACAGGGTCGCGGTAATCCAGCCGCTCCAGGCCGCGAGCGCCTCGGGTTCGGCCACCTCGACGGCGTAGCGCAGGGCGGTGAGACGGGCCGAGATCCGCCGCAGGGTGGCGTCCGCCACCATGGCGGATTCCACCTGCGGGTGTCGCCCGGCCCGGGGCTGCTGGAGGGCGCGGGCGAGGGCGGCTTCGAGGTCGTTGAGGGCGAGGCCGGCACCCCGGGCGGCCTGGGCCCGCAGGCCGCTGGCCTCCGCTTCGGGCCCGGCGCAGAGCACCGCCCGGGCAAAGGCCGCATGGGCCCGCACCGCCTTGCGCAGTTCGATGCGTACCTGATCGGGCTCCCAGATCGGCCAGAGCACGAGGGCGCTCGCCACCGCGATGAGGCCGCCCAGGAGGGTGAGGAGGGCGCGCATGCCCGCCACCTCCCAGGAGCCGTGCCCGGGCTCCACCACCTCGACGAGGAGGACCACGAGCGGCGTCAGGCAGGCGATGAAGACGCCGTAGCTCACCTGCCGGGCGGCAAAGCCGATGATGCTCAAGGGAAAGACCAGGGCGGCCAGGGCCAGGGGCGAGGTGGCGAAGCTGGCGAGGATGGCTCCGATCAGGCCGCCGAGCACCGTGCCGCCGATCCGCTCCAGGGCCCGCTGCCAGGTGGCGGCGTAGAAGGGCTGCATCGTCAGCACCACCGTCATGGTGAGCCAGTGGGCGAACGGCCCGGCCCAGACGAGGGTCGCCCAGAGGGCGGGGGCCGCCACCACGGTGGCGCGCACGGCGTGGCGCAGGTTGGCGGAGGCGACGGTGAAATTGGTGCTGAGCGGCCCGAGGAGTCGGGTCCCGAGGGGGAGGCTGGCCCGGCCCAGCAGGGCGCCGCCGGGCCGGTAGCCGTCCGGCGTCGAGAGTTTCGCGCCGATGCGGACGCGGTCGAGGATGCGGGTGGCGAGATCGTGCAGCCCGCGGTCATGGGCGAGGCGCCGGGTGCTCCGGTCGATCGCCCGGTCCAGGCGGGCGAGGTCGATCACGCTGTCGTCGCGGATGGCCCGGGCGATCACCCCGAGGAGCGGACGCAGGCGGCGCAGGAAGCGGCGGGCCATCCGGCGCCGGCGCGGGTCCGGCTCGCCCTCGATCAGGTCCGAGACCGCGATCAGGGCGGCGAAGATCTGCTCGGCCGCCTCCAGGCGGATCAGGGCCTGGGCCGTGCGGTCCGAGATGCGCTCGCGGCTGCGGGCGAGGTCGACGATCACCGTCCGGGCCTGCTCGATCGCCTCGCGCACGCCTCGGCGGTGGGCCCGGGCATGGCGGTCGAAAGCCTGCAGATCGAAGGTCTGGCGGTGGAAGATCTGGCGGGCCCCGCCGGCATTCCGCGTCTCGGGATTCTCCGGCCAGGCGAGATTCTCGGGCCAGGTCAGGGAGGCGAGATCCTCGAGATCGTCGCAGAGGCGGGTCAGGCGGCGCCAGACCTCGGCCACCGCGCGATGCGTCGGGCGATAGGGATGGAGGCGCCACAGGAGGAGCGCCAGCAGCGTCGCCCACAGGCCTCCGGCGCTGAAGACCAAGCCCGCCACCAGGGCCTGGTCAGGGGTGAGCGGCCGGTCCAGGGCAAAGCACAGGACGAGGACCAGGACGTTGCCGGCGGCCTGGGCCTGCACCCCCCAGACCCGGGCGTAGGTGCAGCCGAAGATGACGATGCCGGCGAGCGGCACCACCGGCAGCGGCCCGAGCGGCTGCATCAGGCCGAACAGCCCCCAGATGATCCCGCCGAGGAGCGAGAACACCGTCAGCACGAGGAGGCGCGAGCGCATCGGGCCGCCCGCATCGGCGAAGCAGGCGAGGTTCGCCGCGAGCGCCACGGTGAGGAGCGGCGGCCAGGGAAACCCTTCGTGCAGCAGGATGACGAGGCCGAAGGCCAGGGCCGCCCGCACCCCGTCGACGAGGCTGAGGCCGCGGGGATCGAGGCCGATCGGCAGGCGCGTGAGGTCGAGCCCCGGATTGGTCAGCGTCCCGCGGCCCCGCAGGAAGGCGGCCGCGCGCACCCGCCGGCGTCGGCTCCCCTCGGGGCCGGTCGGGGCAGGCGTCGACGGGCCGGGGGTAGACCGGGTGGGACTGGACCGGGTGGAAGTGGGCCGGGTGGAGGACGAGGGCATCGCGGACGAGCGGAACTCCCGGAGGGCGCAGGCCCGCCGTACCTCCGCGATCTAGGGCGCATCCGTCTCGCGTGGAACCGCCAGGCTCGGCACGGGAGCCCTGCGCGACGCGGGGGCCTTCCGTATCCCTCAGGGCGAGACGCCGGTGCCCGAGGTCAGATCGCGCGGCCTTTCTCGACCACTGTCGTGTTCACGACGTCCGCGGGCTCATAGAGCCAGCGCGTCATGGCGCCCGCCGCCATCGCGCCGACGATCGGTGCGAGCCAGAACAGCCAGAGCTGCGCCACGTATGCGCCGCCCGCGATCAGGGCCGGACCGGTGCTGCGCGCCGGATTGACCGACGTGTTGGTCACCGGGGTCGAGATCAGGTGGATCAGCACCAGGGCGAACCCGATCGGGATTCCGGCAAAGCCCGTCGCGGACCCCTTCGAGGTGGTGCCGCCGATGATGACGAGGAAGAAGAACGTCGTCAGGAATTCGGTGATGAGACAGGCCGCGAGGCTGTACTGGCCCGGGCTGAGCTCTCCGTAGCCGTTCGCGGCGAATCCGTTCGGGAGCCAGCCGGCCTTGCCCGAGGCGATGGAATAGAGGACGCCGGCCGCCAGGAGCGCGCCCGTCACCTGGGCGACGATGTAGGGCAGGACGTTGTAGGGCAGGACGTGCCGGTTGGCGCAGCGCTGGGCCGACCGCAGCCCGAGGGTCACGGCCGGGTTGAAGTGCCCGCCGGAGATGTGCCCGACCGCGTAGGCCATCGTCAGCACCGTGAGGCCGAGGGCCAGGGCGACCCCGAGAAAGCCGATGCCGAGGTCGGGAAAGGCCGCCGACAGGATTGCGGCACCGCAGCCGCCAAAGGTCAGCCAGAACGTCCCGAAGAACTCTGCGGTCGCCCGCCGCATCGTGTCGTGATCCATGACGCCGCCTCCCGCTCGCGTGGTCGCGAGGCGCTCGTCCCATGGCGGGTTCGCCGCCACCGCCGGCACGACGCGAGATCGAATCCCCTGCGTCGCAGAAGCGGCGCAAGTTCGAGGATGACACGGCCGCAGGATGACAGCAACGACACTGTAAAATCAAATTGTCACATCTCCGACCGGCTGCGGAGATTGGCCTATTTCAGTGTTCGGCGACACTGAACCGGCGCGAAGACTGGACAGGATCGACGGAGGCCGGTGCGCGAGCGATTCCCGGAAGGCGGCATCCATCAGGCACAGCTGTAGGTCCGCGCCGCTCGGACGCCGGGCGCCCCGTACTTCCTTCGGTGCAGGGCGGGCCGACAGGCCGGTTTCGGCCGGGCCGGCGGCGCGTCCCCGCGCAAGTCTGGCCCAGGCGAGGCCAAACATGAGCGTTCGGACCGTCAGGCCGCGGCCGTCAGGTCCCGGTCGTCAGACCCTGTCCCGGCCGTCAGAATTTGCCGCCGAGACCGACGCTGCCGCTCTGACCCATCTGGGGCGCGAGGCCGCCGGAGCTCGACCGGGTCGTGGTCTCGCCCTCGATATCCTCGCGGCGGATCCGGCGCTCCTCGTTCGCGGCCGCGCGGGTCTGGCCGCCGGCGGCGGTCGGCACGTTGAGGCGGCGCGTCGGCGAGGTCTGCAGCGGGCCGCCGTCGGGATCGACCTCGGCGGAGCGGCTGCGCTGGGGGCCCGGCACCGCGCCGCGCATGGAGGGCGGCGGCCCGATTTCCGTCTCGGGCATCACACCGCCGCCGCCGCCGAGCGCTTGGCACCCGGCAAGCGCAGCGGCAACGAGCGCGACGGCGCAGGCTCTGGACGGAAGGGACATCGGTTCTGGTCCTCGGTAACACCGGCGACCGCATTCGGACGCCCACTCAAGCTAATCGCCTCTGTACGACGCAGTTTTGTCGAAAACCAGACACGCTCTGGTGCGCAAGAGCATTGCGGCCACGCTTGGCGCAATGCCAGAGTGCTGGGATCGGAACGAAGATCGGTCGCAGCCCGGTCCGTTTCTTGCGCGCGATCGCGTCGTCCTGCTTTCGCCGGGGTCGGGTTCATCCATCCCCGGGGATCGCAGGAGGGACGCCGCTCGCGGGTCCATTCCTGTCGCCCATCCACAACTTCGCCTTGGTCCACGCGCAATGAGGCCGGAGCCGCCCGTCAGGCGGAACCCGCCGCCCAAGCTGCCATTGTGTCAGGCCGGCGAGTCGCACCACTCGGGGAACGCGCGTGTTCAGAACTGTCCGGATGATCGCCACTGCGACGATCACCCTGTTGGCCGCCTCCGCGGCCTCCGAAACCCCGGCCGCGCCGGGCAAGGACGCCGCGCCGAGCTCCGGCGAGGTGACGACGGGCGCGTCCGCGACGCCGGCCTCCGCCCCCGGGGCTTCCGCCCCGGTCCCGACCCCGCCGAACCAGGCGCAGCCGGTGCAAGCCCCCGCACAGCCCGCACCGGCGCCCGCTCAGGCCCCGGCCCCGGTGCCCGTCCAGCCGGCGGCGCCCGGAACCCCACCCGTGGCCGGCCCGCCCGCACCGAGTGCGCCCGCCGGGGCGCCCGCGACGGGCACGCCCGCCACCGTCCTGGACACCCAGGATTACGAGGGCGTCCTCGGCAAGGCCGTGCGCAGCTCCACCGGCGAGGATATGGGCCGGATCATCGACATCATCCTCGACAAGGACGGGCGTCCGCGCGCGGCCATCATCGATTTCGGCGGCTTCCTCGGGGTCGGCTCCCGCAAGATCGCGGTGGACTGGCGCGCCATGCGCTTCACCACCGACGGCAAGGCGAGCCGGCCGGTCCTCCAGCTCAGCCGCAACCAGGTTCGCGTGTCGCCGGAATACAAGCCGGGCGAGCCGATCGTGGTGCTCGGCCCGGCGAGCCCGGCCGCCCCGGCCGAGGGCGAGCAGGCCGCGGCACCGGCCCAGGGGCCGGTCGCCCCCCCGGCAATCGTCGCGCCGCCTCCGGCCTCCGGCCCCGCCCCGACCTCAGCACCTGCCGCGACCACAGCCCCGGCCGCGCCGGTGCCGCCCGCCCCGGCCGCCGCGCCGATGCCTGAGAGAGCGCCGGACAAACCGGCCGAGAAGTCGCCGGATCGATGACGGTTCCGCTTCCGAAGGATCGCCGGGCGCTCAAGCCGCGGGAGGTGGCGCGTCCGGAGTTCCGGCCACGGCCGCTCCCGCGCCGCGACGCCCTCACGGACGACGTCCCGCCGGGGACGGCAGCGGAGAACCCGGCCGACATGAAGGTGATCTCGCGCCGTAGCACGCGCGGCCTCGACGGGTTCGCGTTCTTCGTGGCGAACCTCCAGACCGGCTTCGGACCATTCCTGGCCGTCTACTTCACCCAGGCGAAGTGGACGCAGTCCGATATCGGGTTCGCGCTGACCGTCGGGAGCCTCGTGAGCCTGCTCGGCCAGGTGCCCGGTGGCGCCTTCGTGGACGCCGTGCGCTCGCGCCGCTTCGCCGCCGGCTTCTCGGTCGTGGCGATCGCGCTGAGCGCCTTCGCGCTGGCCATGTGGCCGAACTTCCTCGTCGTGCTCCTGGCCATGGCCGCCCACTCGGCGGCGAGTTGCATCCTCACCCCCGCCATCGCGGCGATCAGCATCGGCCTCGTCGGGCATGCCCGGGCGGGCGAGCGGCTGGGCCGCAATGCCAGCTTCTCGGCCCTCGGCAATGCCGTGGCCGCCGCCGGCATGGGCGCCTGCGGCTACTACCTCTCGAACGACGCGGTGTTCTACCTCACCGCCGCCCTGATGGTGCCGACCCTGATCGCGCTGTCGCGCATCCGGCCGGAGGAGATCGACGGGCCGGCCCATGCCAAGGCGGGCGGGGCCACCGGCGCGCCGCAGGGCGAGGCCGGCCTGCGCGCCCTCCTCACCAACCGCGCGCTCCTGTGCTTCGGGGCCTGCATGACCCTGTTCTTCCTCGCCAACGCGGCGATGCTGCCGCTGGTGGGCAGCATGCTGACCCTGCGGGCCAGCGAGACCGCCACGGCGCTGATCGCCGCCTGTATCGTCGTGCCCCAGGTCGTCCTCGCGGTCTCGGCGCCCACCATCGGGCGGCTGGCCGAGCGCTGGGGCCGTCGCCCGCTGCTGCTCCTCGGCTTCGCCGCCCTGCCGATCCGCGGACTGCTCTTCGCCTATGTCGACAGCCCGGAACTCCTCGTGGCGGTCCAGATCTTCGACGGCATCTCGGCGGCGGTGTTCGGCGTGATGGTGCCCCTGGTGGTCTCGGACGTCACCCGCAGGACCGGACACTTCAATCTCGCCCTCGGCGCGGTCGGCACCGCGATGGGCATCGGCGCCGCCCTGTCCACCTCGCTCGCCGGCGTGATGGCGGATCGGCTGGGCAGCCACACCGCCTTCCTCGGCCTCGCGATCGTGGGCTTCGCGGCCTTCGCCCTCGTGGTGCTCATCATGCCCGAGACGCGCCGCGACCCCGCGGTGTAACGTCGGGCGGGTCCGCAGACGGATCCGCGCGGCATCGAATTCGCTTGCCGCTCAAGCGATGTTCAGGTTTGCACGCTAAAACGCGCAAACCTCCGCCCGGCACTGCAACGCTTGCGTTTGCTTCGCGTTGCGAGTTCGGGGGGCTCGGAAACCTGTGTGGGGCACGCGCGGGAAACCAGGGTCCGCGAGGACGCCTTAACAGAAGCCGGTCCACCCAACGTCCGGGCGGACCCTCGAAACCGGGACGGTCACCGTGATGGAAGACCTCTGCGTTTATGCCGATAGGCCGTTCGCCTTCGTGGGACGCTATCTGCGCCGACGCGCCCTGCCGCACCTCGTCATCCTGTGCGCCGTGCTCGGCGCCGTCGGATTCTCCGTAAGCACGGACTACGCGCTGAAGGGCGTGGTCGATGCCCTGAGCAAGGGACCGGATGCCGGCCTGATCTGGGGCGCGCTCGCCCTCCTCATCGCCTTCATCGCGGCCGACAACATGCTCTGGCGCGTGGCGAGCCTCGTCGGCTCCTTCACCTTCGTGGGCGTGACCGGCGACATCCGCCGCGACCTGTTCCGGCACATGACCGGGCATTCGCCGACCTTCTTCGCCGACCGCCAGCCCGGCACTCTGGCCTCGCGCATCACCGCGACCTCGAACGCGATCTTCACGGTCGAGAACATGTTCGTGTTCAACGTGATGCCGCCCTGCGTCGCCGCCTTCGGCTCGATCCTCTACATCGGCACCGTCAGCCTCACGATGGCGCTGGTGCTCGCCGGCATCTTCGCCGCTGTGGTGCTGCTGATGTTCAAGATGGCGGCCGCCGGCAAGCCGCTGCACCACGACTTCGCCGCCAAGGCCGCTTCGGTCGACGGCGAGATGGTCGACCTCGTCGGCAACATGCCGCTGGTCCGCGCCTTCTCGGCCTTCAAGCGCGAATACGTCCGCTTTGACGGCACCATCGGCCAGGAGATGCGCTCGCGCCGCTCCTCGCTGCTCTACCTCGAGAAGCTGCGCATCGTACACGCGATCCTCACGGTGCTGGCGGTGCTGGGCCTGCTATACTGGGCGATCAACCTGTGGGAGAACAAGCAGGCCACCAACGGTCAAGTGGTTCTGGTCTGCACCCTCGGCATCCGCATCCTCGCCGCCACCCGCGACCTCGCCGTGGCGCTGGTGGACGCCACCCAGCACACCGCCCGCCTCTCGGAGGCGCTCCACACCCTGCTGCAGCCGCACGACCTCATCGACCACCCGGAGGCGGAGCCGCTCTCCGGCAGCACGGGCGCCGAGATCACCTTCGACCACGTCGCCTTCTCCTACCCGGACGGTCGCGGCGTGTTCACCGACTTCGACCTCGTGATCCAGCCGGGCCAGCGCGTCGGCCTCGTGGGCAAGTCCGGCGGGGGCAAGTCGACCCTGTTCTCGCTGCTGCAGCGCTTCTACGACGCGCAGGGCGGGCGCCTCTTGATCAACGGCCAGGACATCCAGCGGGTCACGCAGGAATCCCTGCGCGAGGCCATCACGGTGGTGCCGCAGGACGTTTCGATGTTCCACCGGACCTTGCGCGAGAACATCCGCTACGGCCGGCCCGACGCCTCCGACGAGGATGTCTGGAAGGCGGCCGCGGCGGCCCATTGCACCGACTTCATCGAGGCACTGCCGGAAGGCTTCGACACCATCGTGGGGGACCGCGGCGTGAAGCTCTCCGGTGGCCAGCGCCAGCGCATCGCCATCGCGCGGGCCATCCTCAAGGATTCGCCGATCCTGCTCCTCGACGAAGCGACCTCGGCTCTCGACGCCGAGTCCGAGGAGGCGATCCGGCACGCGCTCGCCAACCTGATGGAGGGCCGCACGGTCATCGCGATCGCGCACCGCCTCTCGACCCTGAAGGACTTCGACCGGATCGTGGTCCTCGAGGGCGGCCGCATCATCCAGGACGGCTCGCCCGACAAGCTGACCCACCTCGACGGCTTCTACCGCGAGCTGATGAAGAAGGAATCGATGTCGATGTCCCTCGCCGCCGCCTGAGGGCCGGTCTCCCGCGGTTCGGCCAGGAGGTCCGCGCTGGCGCAGGCCCGGGTTCCGACGGCGAGGACGGGCGGTCGCCGATACCAGATGATCGTGCCGACATCATTCCCGCAGCACCGCGTTATCCTCGGGCCGCGCAGCGGAGCCCGGGATCCCGATACCCAGGGGGTGCAAGATCCGGTTCTGTCGGCGGTTCGGGCGTCCGGGCTCGCCTGCGGCGACCCGGACTGACGGCGTGATTGACGGGCCATCGCTCTGCCGGAGGGGCGTGGGCCTGGGCACCATCGGCGTGCATTGCCGGCCCATGTCACCTGCGTCACGCTCACCACGCCATCAACGGCCTCGGCCGGCGCGAAACCGGGGGCGGATGAGAACCGCCCCCGGGGTCGGCGTCAGTTGTGCGACTGGATGAAGTTGCGCACCAGCGGGTAGGTCTGGGTCTCCCACTTGCGGCCCGAGAACACCCCGTAATGGCCGACGCCGGCCTGGAGGTGATGGCTCTTCATGTGGTGCGGCAGGCTGGTGCAGAGGTCGTGCGCCGCCATGGTCTGGCCCACGGCGCAGATGTCGTCGCGCTCTCCCTCGACCGTCATGAGCGCGGTCTTGCGGATGGCGCCCATGTCGATCGGATTGCCGCGATAGGTCAGCTCGTTCTTGGCCAGGGTGTAGTCCTGGAACACGGTCTTGACCGTCTCGATGTAGAACTCCGCCGCGAGGTCGAGGACGGCGAAATACTCGTCGTAGAAGCCCTCGATCTGGCGCGCCTTCTCGGTCTCTCCGTTGGCGAGATGCCAGAACAGGTCGGCATGGCCCTGGACGTGGCGCTTGGCGTTCATCGAGACGAAGGCCGAGACCTGCATGAAGCCCGGATAGACCCGCCGTCCGGCGCCCTTGTGCCGGTCGGGCACGGTGGCGATCAGATTCTTCTCGAACCACGCGATCGGCTTCGAGGTGGCGAGGTGGTTCACCGAGGTCGGCGAGATCCGGCAATCCACCGGGCCGGCCATCAGCGTCATGCTGCGCGGATGCGCCACGTCCTTCGAATGCGCCATCACGGCCGCGGCGGCCAGCGCCTGCACGGCCGGCTGGCACACGGCGACGAGATGGGCGCCCTCCCCGATCACCCCGAGGAACTGCACGAGGTGGTCGACATAGTCGTCGAAGCCGAAGGGGCCGGCGCTCAGCGGCACGTCGCGGGCATTGTGCCAGTCGGTAATGTAGACGTCGTGATCGGGCAGCAGGGTCCGCACCGTGCCGCGCAGCAGCGTAGCGAAGTGGCCCGACAGGGGCGCCACCACGAGGACGCGGGGCTGGTCGGTGTCGATGTCCTTCTTGAACCGCAGCAGCGTGCCGAACGGCGTCGCGAACGCCGCCTCCTCCGTCACCGGCACCTCGCGGTTGCCCACCATCACGCTGTCGATGCCGTAGGCGGGCCGTGAGAAGGTCAAGCCGGCCCGCATCATCATCCGGGCGCCGGCCGACCACCAGCTCAGCGGCTCCCGGAAGCCGGCCGCGGTCCAGGGCGAGACGGCGTCGTGGACGAGCCGTCCCCAGGCGCGCGTCTGCTCAGCCAGGTCCGACTGGGCATCGAAGGCACGATAGAGCATGCAGCCCGAACTCCTACGCGAACGGTCAAATCGCAGAACGTCCGCGGCAAGCGGGCGCGACGGCAGAGCCGCCGACGATGGGGCGCTAGGCTGCGGCAGGCGGGTCTCGGACGCAACGGTCTTAACGTGTGATATCCTGCGGTTGTTGTGCGTATGCATCACCTCGGATGTGTCGCGTTTCGCGTCGGAATAACTGGTGAACATCGCGCCGCCGGGTGTCGTGACTGTGAAAGGTCAACCTTCGCGATGGGAAAAGGCTCCCGCGTCGGTGGATCCTGCGCCGGGCGCACCGGAAACATCCTGCCTGTCAGGGCCGCTTGCGGCACGAGTCTTGGATCACGTGTCGGCGAGGGACCACCAGGGGGGACGGACGATGCCCGCGGCAACGCTGACGATCTCAAGCCGGAACTACTCGTCGTGGTCGCTGCGAGGCTGGCTGGTCTGCCGCATGGCCGGCCTCGATTTCGAGACCGAGCTCCTGTCGGGGAACGACGCCTCCACCCGGGCGGAGCTGCTGCACCTGTCGCCCTCGTTCCTCGTGCCCCGCCTGGTCCACGGCGAGATCATCGTCTGGGACACCCTCGCCATCGCCCAGTATCTCAACGAGATCCGTCCGGAGGCGGGGTTCCTGCCGCGCAACGCCGTGGCACGGGCCCATTGCCGCTCAATCTCGGGCGAGATGCACGGCGGCTTCATCAACCTGCGCTCCGCGCTGCCCATGAACCTCAAGGCGCGCCACACCAACTTCAAGATCTTCAATGGCGCGCGCGGCGACATCGAGCGCATCATCACGATCGTCGACGAGTGCCTGGGGCGCTACGACGGCCCGTTCCTGTTCGGCGAGACCCCGAGCCTCGCCGACGCCATGTACGCCCCCGTCTGCACGCGGTTCCGCACCTACGACGTGAGCTTGACGCGCCGGACCGAAGCCTATCGCGACACCATCCTGGCCTGGCCGCTGATGGCGGAATGGGCGGCCGAAGCGGCGCGGGAGCCCGACGAGATCGAGGAACTCGACATGGAGTTCTGAAGCGCCAAGCTTCAAAGCGCCGAGTTCCGAAGCGCCAAGCTCCGAGGCGCCCCCACGTCGAAGCCGCACCGGCTCGGGAAGCCTTCGGCAGCGTCGCCCGCCGTCAAGGTGCGCGGTGGCACGTCGTCCCAGTCAGGCGCTTCCCATATCACTCTCATCGCAGTCGAGACGCAGAGACATACGGTCCTCGTCTCACCCAGGAGTGATCATTTTCCAATGAACCATCGTCTTTTCGCCCTCGTTGCTGCAACTGTTCTTGCCGTTGCGGCCCCGGCGACTGGCAGCTTCGCGCGTGATCGCGTTGCGCCGGCCTACGGCGATGTGCCGGCCTCGCGCTACGACGACATCACGACGGGTTCGATCCGCTCCTACGACGTCCCGGTGACCGGACGTTGCGCGGACAATTCGGCGAGCCAGGGCAATGCCAACCAGCAGAACTTCCCGGTCCAGCAATATGGCCAGACCTCGGGCGGCCCGCGCTGCTGACGCCCTGAGGACGTGAGGGACGCCGGCGCGAGGCGCACGGCTTCGGAGGAAGGTCCGCCCGCGAGGGGCGGGCCTTTGTCGTGTCTCCCCCCGGAGCGATCTCGCCACGGGATTGCCCGGCGTGCTCACTCGGCGCGGTCACTCGGCGGCAGCGCGGTGGTCCGTATCGAGCGCAACGCTCGGCGCGGTGGCCGGGGCGGAGGCGGCCCGCGGCAGCTCGATCCGCGCCGTGAGACCGCGCGGGGTCCGGTTGCGCAGGGTGAAGCGGCCCTCGTGCGAATCCGCGATGGCCAGCACGATGGACAGGCCGAGGCCGAAACCGCTGGCCGTGTCGAGGTTGCGCGCCCGGTCGCCGCGCACGAAGGGCTGGAGCATGGCGTCCCGCTCCGCCTCCGGGATGCCGGGGCCGTCGTCACTGACCTCCACGGCGACACCGCGCTCGGTCTGGGTCACGGTCAGCCGCGCCGCGCCGCCATACTTCACCGCGTTGTCCACGAGGTTCATGATCGCGCGCTGGAGCTCGTCCGGCCGGCCCTGGACCAGCACGTGGCGGGTCTCGTCGACCCGGACATCGGCGCCGATATCGGCGAACTCGTCGGCCACGGTCTGGACGATGGAGGCGAGGTCGACCAGCATTTTCGCGCCGCCTTCCGGGCCGTGGCCGTCCCGCACGAAGGACAGGGCCGCCTCCACCAGGCCGTTCATCTGGTCGAGGTCGCGCAGGGTCATGGTCCGGGCGTGATCGTCCTCGATGAACTCGGCGCGCAGGCGCAGGCGCGTGATCGGGGTGCGCAGGTCGTGGCTGATGGCCGCGAGCATCTGGGTACGGTCGTCGATCAGGCGTCGCACGCGGGCCCGCATCCGGTCGAGGGCGCGGGACAGAGTGACGACCTCGCGCGGTCCGTTCTCGGGCAGATCCACGAGGTTCATGCGGGTGCCGAACACGTCCGCGGCCTCGGCGAGGCGCGCCAGGGGCGCCGTGAGCGCCCGCGTGGCCCAGAGGCAGATCAGCGAGACGGCCACGCCCAGGAACACGAAGGTGAAGATGATCGCGCCCTGCCGCATGGGCGGGCGGTCGTCGTCCGGCACCAGGGCGGAGAGCCGGGCGCCGCCCGGCGTCGCGATGCCGACGCGCACGCCCGCGGTCGCATCCGCCGGGCGCCGGACCGCCCATAGGTCGGTGATGGCGAGGGGCCGCCCGAAGCCGTCACGCAGGCGCTGGACCATGGAATGGTCGCCGATCCGGTCGCCCGCGGCCGTTTCGGGGCCGGCGATCTCCGGGACGGTGCCGTCCCAGGCCTCGATCCGCAGGGTGGGCAGCATCCGGGCGGCATTGGCGAGGAGCGCCGGACGATCCGCCGGGCTCGCGCCATCGAGGAGGCGGGAGACCGTGGCGAGGCGGGTGGCGGCCACGCCGGGATGGTCGTCGGGCCGCCAGGGCTCGCGCAGGGTGAAGAACGCCAGGGTCGCCATGGCGTGCGCCAGCACCACGGCGGCGACGATGAGCAGGGCGATCTGCCCGGCGACGCTCGCGGGGACGAGGGCGCGCAGGCGGTTCCACGGGGCCTTCACGAGCGAGCCTTCATGTGCGGGTGACCTCGGGAGTGAAGAGGTAGCCGCCGGAGCGGATGGTGCGGATGATCTCCGGGTTGCGCGGATCCTGCTCGACCTTCTGGCGGATGCGACTGATCAGGACGTCGATGCTGCGCTCGAACGGGCCGGCGGCGCGTCCCTGCGTCAGGTCGAGGAGCTGATCGCGGGAGAGCACCCGGCCGGGACGCAGGCAGAGGGCGTGCAGCAGGTCGAACTCCGCCCCCGTGATGGCGATGCGCGCCTCCTCCGGGCTGAGAAGCTGGCGCAGGGAGACGTCGAGGGTCCAGCCCAGGAAATGCAGGCGACGCACGCCCTCCTCCGCCTCGGCCTCCGGGCCCGAGCCCCGCCGCAGGATCGCGCGGATGCGGGCCAGGAGCTCGCGCGGGTTGAACGGCTTGCCGAGATAGTCGTCGGCGCCGATCTCGAGGCCGATGATCCGGTCGATCTCCTCGGCCTTGGCGGTGAGCATCAGGATGGGGATGCGCGAGGTGGCGCGCAGGCGCCGGCACAGGCTCAGGCCATCCTCGCCCGGAAGCATCAGGTCGAGGACGACGAGGTCGACCCGGGCGTCGGCCAGGACCTTGTCCATGGCCGCCCCGTCCCCGGCGAGGCTGACCCGGCACTCGTTGGCGCGCAGGTAGCGGGCGACGAGGGCGCTGATCTCGCGATCGTCTTCCACGAGGAGGATGTGCGGATGGGTCGTGGTCGTCTGCGTCATGGTCCCGAGCATCGCGGCTCCCTCCGCATCCGGGGCCGGCGCCCGGACCGCATGCGGATCTTTCAACGCGCGAGTATGCGCCGACGCGCACGGAGTTCGAAGGGCCGGTTCGGCGGGGATTTGTAAATGCCTGTTTCGGACCACCCCGCCGCACAGGGCCGGAAACATCTCCGTCGGGACTCCCAAAGCACCGGCGCGGATTGCCGGGACGGCCGGGGATTCTTATGTCGTGG
The DNA here is from genome assembly GCF_002917135.1 of Methylobacterium sp. V23. Classification (NCBI taxonomy): domain Bacteria; kingdom Pseudomonadati; phylum Pseudomonadota; class Alphaproteobacteria; order Hyphomicrobiales; family Methylobacteriaceae; genus Methylobacterium; species Methylobacterium sp. V23. The sequence continues at coordinate 73,495 of NZ_PDHT01000023.1, read as the reverse complement.
CGCACAGGCGCCGGTCTCGTGGCCGTCACGGACGGATGGCGGCCTCACTGCTCCCGGGAGACGACGATGCAAGGCTCGAACCGGCTGTTCGACGATTTCGCCCGCCTGATGACCGATGCCGCCGGAGCCGCGCAGGGCGTGCGCCGCGAGGCGGAGACGGTGTTCAAGGCCCAGGTCGAGCGCCTGATCCGCGACATGGACATCGCCTCCCGCGAGGAACTCGACGTGCTGCGCGACCTCGTCTCGGCCCTGCGCAGCCAGAACGACGCCCTGGCCGCCCGGGTCACCGCCCTGGAGGCGAAACTCGGCGCCGATCCGGTGGCCGGAGCCAGCGAGGCGATCTGATTCCAGGTTGATTCGCAGGGGCTCCGGCCCCGCCACGCTTGTGCACAGGAAGGAACGGTGGACGGTCGCTTTCCTGTTCACCGGCTTCCCGGGCCGCTTTGAAACGCGAGTCCGGCACGGTCTATAGTGGGTCATGACCTGATTCGCTCCTGCCCCGAACCGCCCTGAACCGAACAGAATCGCCGCCTGCCACACCCTTCCGGGTGGGCGCGGAGCAAGTCCGGAACAGAGTGCCGACGGTCACCGGAACGAGTTTCACAACGACTTCGCCGATCTTCGACGAGATCGACACACTGGACCGCCATGACCCAACTCCACATCGAAGATCACGATCGGCACGAGCATCCCCTCGACATCGTCGAGCGCCTCGCGTCGCTGCGCGACTGGATCTTCGACCGGGCCGAGACCGACGAGATGTCCGTCTCCGTCGCCGGGCGCTGGGCCGACTACCACGTGGCGTTCACCTGGATCGAGGACGTGGAGGCGCTCCACGTCGCCTCCGCCTTCGACCTCAAGGTGCCGGAGCGCCGGCGCACCGAGATCCTGACCCTGGTCTCCCTGGTCAACGAGCAGCTGTGGGTCGGGCATTTCGACCTGTGGTCCACCGACAACGTCGTGATGTTCCGCCACTCGCTGCTGCTGACCGGCGGCGCCGCCCCGACCCAGGGCCAGTGCACCATGATGCTGAAGTCGGCAGTCGATGCCTGCGAGCGCTACTACCAGGCCTTCCAGTTCGTGCTCTGGGCGGGCAAGTCCGCCCGCGAGGCGCTCGACGCGGTGCTGTTCGAGACCGAAGGCGAGGCGTGAGCGCGCCCGTCGACGCCGCCCTCCCCGCCTCCCTCACCCTGGTGGGGGCCGGCAAGATGGGGGGGGCCATGCTCGCCGGCTGGCTGGCGGGCGGGCTCGACCCGGCCCGCACCACCGTTCTCGATCCGCAGGCCTCGCCGGAGATGCAGGCGCTCTGCGCCGCACGCGGGCTCGCCCTGAACCCCGCCGCCCCCCCGGTCGCCGACGCCCTGGTGCTCGCCATGAAGCCGCAGGGGCTGGAGGGCGCCGCACCCGCGCTGGCGCCGCTGATCGGCGCCGGAACCCTCGTCGTGTCGATCCTGGCCGGCAAGACCATCGCCAACCTGCGCGACCGGCTGCCCGGCGCCCGCGCGATCGTGCGGGCGATGCCGAACCTGCCCGCCAGCATCGGCCGGGGAGCTACCGGCGCGGTGGCCAGCCCGGAGGTCGATGACCGGCAGCGGGCGCAGGCGCACGCGCTCCTCGCCAGCGTCGGCCTGGTGGAGTGGCTCGACGACGAGGGTCTGATCGACGCCCTGACGGCGGTGTCGGGCTCCGGCCCCGCCTACGTCTTCCTCCTGGCCGAGGTGATGGCCGAGGCGGGCGTCGCTGCTGGCCTGCCCGCGGACATGGCCACGCGCCTCGCCCGCGAGACCGTCTCGGGGGCCGCCGCGCTCCTCGCGGCCAATCCCCGCGACGCCGCGCTGCTGCGCCGGGACGTAACCTCGCCGGGCGGCACCACGGCCGAGGCCCTCGCCGTGCTGATGCGCGACGGCGGCCTGCCGGACCTGATGCGCGAGGCCGTGGACGCGGCGCGGCGCCGCGCCGGAGCCCTCGCGGGCTGATCCGGCCCTGACGATCCGGCCGCGGGACCCTACATGAAGGCCTGATTGGACGAGGATCGCACGACCATGGCCAAACGCCCCGGCTCTCCCAAGCCCGAAACCGACACGCACGAGTCTCACCCGCAGGAATCGGATGCCACCGGCACCGTGGCGGTGTCGGCCGCCCCTGCCGAGAAGGCGCTGCCCCCGCGCGAGGCGGCGGTCGAGGCGCTGATGCGGCTCGCGGCCGAGCAGCCCTGGAATGACATCGAGGTCGGCGACATCGCCCGGGAGGCCGGCCTTACGCTGGCGGAGTTCCGCGACCTGTTCCCGTCGAAGGGCGCCGTTCTCGGAGGTCTGTCGCGTCTCATCGATCGAAAGGTGCTGGAGGGCGACAATACCGATCTCGCCGACGAGCCGACCCGCGAGCGCCTGTTCGACGTGCTGATGCGCCGCCTCGACGCGATGACGCCCTACAAGGACGCCCTGCGCCGGATCTCCTACGCCCTGCGCGGCGATCCGCTGTCGATGCTCGCCCTGAACGGGGTCGCGCTGAACTCGCACCGCTTCATGCTGGCCGCCGCCGGCATCAACACCGAGGGGCCCCTCGGCCGTCTCAAGCTCCAAGGCGTGGTCATCGCCTTCGCCCGCACGGTGGAGGTCTGGCTCGACGACGAAGATCCGGCCCTGGCCCGTACCATGGCGCGCCTCGACAAGGAGATTCGCAACGGCGAGCGCTTCATGGAGCGCGCCGACGATGCTCGCCGCCTCACGGCCCCCTTTCGGGCACTCGGGCGCTCGCTGCTCGATCGGGGTGGCCGCGCGCGCCGGGAACGGCACGCGGCGGACGACCGCAACGAGGATGCGGGCAATCCCCTCGGCGGCGATCCGGCCGCCGCGATCTGAAGCGCTAGTCCCCGGCCGGGCGGTCGGTCTCGCTGAGATGAACGGCGAGCCAGACCGTCGGCCGGTCGGGATCGGTGAAGGTGACCCGGTGCACGCACCCGGCCGGGATGAACAGGGTGTCACCCGGCGAGAGCGCGATCTCCGCACCTGCCATCGCGACGCGGGCCGCACCGGCAAGGAGCAGCACCCACTCGTCATGGGCCTGTTGATAGGGCATGTCCGGCGGCGTGACCTGACCCTGCGAGACGATGCGCTCGATCCGGCAGCCCGGCCGCACGAGGAGCTCGGTGAAGACCTCGCCCGCCGCGGCGTCGGGCAGGTCCGTGAGCAGGTTGCCCGTATGGGCGGGGCGCGTCATGTGGGTGCCCCTGTCGTTCGACGGGGTGAGCCGCCTCCGTCGGGCCCGCTGCCGGGTGCCTCGGTCACGATCAGGTCCATCGGCACGTCGTGGGCCTGCGGGTGAATGCTCGCGAGCCGCGACAGCGAGAACCCGACTCCGATGCAGAGCGGTCTCGCCGCCATGGCGGCGATCGTCCGGTCATAGTAGCCGCCGCCATAGCCGAGCCGGTAGTTGTCGGCGTCGAAACCGACCAGCGGGACGAGGAGAATGGCGGGGGAGACCGCCTCGCCCTCGGCCGGGATCGGGATGTCCCAGATCCCGCGCGTCATGGCGATCCCGGGCCGCCATTCCCGAAACTGCAGGGGCGCCGCCTTGGCGACCACGACCGGAAGGGCCGGACGGACGCCGCGATCGCGTAGGCCCGTCAGCAACGGGCGGGCATCGTACTCGCCGCGGAAGGGCCAGTAGAACCCGATCAGCGGTCTCGGATGCGCGGTAAGGACGGCGTTCAGCCGTTCGCTGATCCGATCGCTCCAGGGCTCTCGATCCCTGAAGGCGATGCGCTGCCGCCGCGCGATGAGGTCAATCCGCGTTTCACGACGCCATTGCCGGATCGCCGACCACGCGAGACCGGCGGGCGGCGGCGGTGCCAGAGGTTCGGATGCTGTGCCGGCGTCATCCACGTCGTTCCTCCCCTTCACGGTTCCGTGCCGAGACTGCGCTCGGCAGACCGAAGCGCCTCAGATCAACGCGGATCCCGGGAGGTGGTGACAGGCGGGACGGCTTCGGCACGCCCGGCGGAAGGGCCGTTGTCGTGCTCAGCCCCTTCCGAGGAGCCGATGGACCTGCCAGGTCAGCATCATGCTGGCCACCATCAGGGTGGCGTACAGGAGGTGGAGATAAAGCGGTGCGTCGTGCATCGGCTCGAACCCGTGGGCTACGGTGCGAGGAGAGCTCGGCTCCTTGCAACAACCGCGCCACGGTTTGAAGACGGACTTAGACGCCCTCCTGCCTTCCGTGCCCGCCGCTCAGGCTGCCGACGCGGCGCTCAGGTCGAAGGCCTTGGTGGAGGCCAGGCGCGTCAGCACGGCGAGCAGGTCGGTCTGGGTGATGATCCCGAGGATCCGACGGTCTTCGCCCGTGACCAGCACGGCGTGCGTGTGGCCGTTGGTCAGCGGCTCCACCAGGCTCACCACGGGCTCGCTGGCCTTGGTCGTCCGCGCCTCGGACATCACCTGCCCGATGCTGCCTTCTGTGCGCAGGGCCAGCTCGCGCAGGCCCAGGGTCCCGGCGAGGCGGCCCGCCTCGTCCACCACCGGCAGGGTCCGGATGTTGTGCCGGAGCAGGAGGTCACGCGCTCGAGCGAGCGGCTCATGCAGACCGATCGTCACCACGTCGCGGGACATCACCGCCTGGCAGTCCAGGGCGCCGTGCGCCCGCACCAGGGCCTGGCTCTCGACCTCCCGCAGCAGCCGGTCGAGGTCGGTGCGGTCGATGTCGAGGGTCTCGTTGAGGTTGAGGAGCGCGGCGTCGACGTCGCGGGCATGGAAGCCGACCCGGATGGGGGCCGGCAGGTCGGCCGTACCGTGCACGTTGGCTGGAGGTACCGCCGGGACGTGCGGATACTTGCGCCCGGAGATCCGATGGAAGGCAATGCCGAGGCTGACCAGGATGATGGAGTTCAGGCAGACCGGCACGAAGGGGAACAGGAAGCCCGAGGAGGCGATGGCCGGGCCGCCGATGAGCGCGGTGAGCGCCGCGGCCCCGCCCGGCGGATGCAGGCTGCGGGTGAACGACATCGCCGCGATGGCCAGCGAGACGCCGACCCCGATGGCCAGCACCGGATTGGGAATGAAGTGGGCGGCCGTGACGCCGATCAGGGCCGAGATCGTGTTGCCGCCGATGATCGGCCAGGGCTGGGCCAGCGGGCTCGCCGGCACCGCGAAGAGCAGCACCGCCGTGGCGCCCATGGGCGCCACGATCAGGGGAATGTGCGGGCCCTGGCCGACCATCCAGCCTGTCATGAGCCCCGTCAGGGCGATGCCGATGAGGGCGCCGAGGCAGCCGATCAGGCGCTCGCGCAGGGTGGCGCCGGCCAGGATCGGCCGGAACAGGCGGGAGCCGAGCAGCGTGTCGGCGTGGCGGTCGGGACCGGCGGTGTCGGACATCCTGTGCCCCTGTCTCGCGAAGCGCCCGCTTCACGGGCAAACGCCGAAAATGCAGGCCGGCGCCTCTGGTATACCAGTAAGACCTTACAGGGCGAGGACGGAATTGCAAACGCTTCAGGCAGATTGCCCACCTCGACGGCAAAGCGCTCTGGGCAAAGCGCTCCGGGTAAAACGCTCCGGTCTGCCGCCAGGGGGTTCTCGAATCGGGCCACGCCCGTCGCGGGGCAGCCGCCGGCCGGCCGCTCAGGCCGGCGGGTCGGCGCGGCCGGGCTCGACGATGACGTTGGGCGGCGTTGGGCCGGCCCCGTCGAGGACCTTGCGCAGGGCGCGGGCACGGGTGTGGCCGGCACGGCGGCGGGTCTCCGGCACGGCGCCGTATTCCCGCGCCACATCGGCCACGGCCGTCCGGGCGATCAGGCCGTGCTCGGCGGCATGCTCGGCCATCGCGAGGCTGTCGGCGGCGAGAACCAGGCTGCTGCCGGCGGCCTCCACCGCCTCGGCGAGCTTGGCGATCTCCTCCAGCCGGCCCGCATCCCGCGAAACGTTGCGGATATAGACGGCTGCCACCCGGCCGGGATGCGCGGCGACGATGCCTGCATAGACCTCGGGATCGTGCTGGCCGCTGTCGCCGATGAGCACGAAGGGCAGGTCGTTGTAGAGCGTCAGCATGTGGTCGATGAGGTGGCGCTTGTGGTCCTCGGCCCGGCGCGGCAGCGGGCTCGTCCAGGACAGGCCCCACTCGCGCAGGAACAGCACCGGCCCGACCGGGATCCGATGCATGACGAAGAACTCGCTGAGCATGTCGTAGATGCCCCACGGCGCCCGGGAGACGTAGAGCATCGGATTGCCCTCCGCCCCGCACGGCCCGGCATAGAGGGCGCGGTAGAGGGCGGCGGCGCCCGGGAAGGCGACGCGGTTCTCGGCATCCTCCACGAACAGCCGCCACAGCATCTTGACCTTGTTGGCCACGCCCGTGCGCATGATCGTGTCGTCGATGTCGCTGATCACCACCCGCCGGCAATCGGCCGAGGGGATGAACACCTGCCCCTTCGCCCGCACGGGCTCGGGGCCGGCCAGGTCGAGCTCCATGCTGTGCCAGGAGGCCTGCGGCGGCGCGGGCAGGTTCGGGCGCAGGTGGACGCGGAAGTAGCCGTCCCGGTCGGTGACGACCTGTTCCTCGCAGCCGAAGAAGCGCGCGGTGAGCACCGCGCCCGCCACCGTCCGGCGGGTGATGCGGCGCCGGATGTCGCGCAGTTCGGCGGCCCAGCCCTCGTCCGGGGCATCAACCGCCCGGCTCGTCTGCCGGAAGACCCGGCCGATGAGGAAGACCTCGTCGCGGGAGCCGTAGCCGCGGTAGGTCTCGACCACCGTGCCGGCGCGCCCCTGGGAGCGCCGGACCGGCTTGGCCAGCAGGCGCAGCCCCCGCAGGGCGCCTTTCGCGAACCGGGCGGCCCCCTGTCGGCCGGTCATCGTTGCGTCGTCATCGTCGTAGGCCCCCGTCGCAGCATCGCCGGTTCAATGCCCGGCGCCGGCAAAGGTTCGGCGCCGGCCCCGGCAACCGTCGCCCACAAGGCTGTGGAGCATGCGCGCCATGCCGTCGCGCGAACGGAACCCGGCCATCGAGCCCCGGTTCATCCCATGCACCCTGCGTTCCGGGTGCTGTCAGCGTCGAGTTTCCATGCATCTCCCCACCGATGACAGCGGCCATCCCCTGGCCGTGGACTTCCAGAATTTCATCCGAAGCCAGCCCTTTCCCTGCGTCGGCGCGAAATCCGCCCTCTCGAAGGGCCAGATGAAGATCGTCGTGGCGCGCAGCATCGCCTCGAGCTGGGACGACCCCCGGCTCTATCCCGCGCTCCTGGCCTTCATCTGCCGCTATCGCGCCAAGCCGGACCTTTTCCAGAGCTTCGCCGTCATCTTCGAGGGGCCGACGGACCTCGGCGAGGAGGCCTTCGAGCGCCACCTCTGGGACCGCGTGCAGTCCCTGTCGGACAAGGACGCCTTCCTCGGTCAGCGCTACGACACCCGCGTCGAGGCCGACCCGAACGATCCGCACTTCTCGCTCTCCTTCGGTGGCGAGGCGTTCTTCGTCGTCGGCATGCATCCCGGCGCCAGCCGGCCGGCCCGGCGCTTCCCGCACCCGGTCCTGGTGTTCAACCTGCGCGCCCAGTTCGAGCAGTTGCGCGCCGAAGGGCGCTACGAGAAGCTGCGCAGCGCGATCCTGTCGCGCGACGAGGCGCTGGCCGGCTCGATGAACCCGATGCTCGCCCGGCACGGCGACGCCTCGGAGGCGCGCCAGTACAGCGGTCGGGCCGTCGGAGCGGACTGGGTCTGCCCGTTCCGGGGTCGCGACGCGGAGGCCCGCGATGCCGCCTGAGACCCACGCGCACCCGGCGATCCTGCACGAGATTGCGCCGCGCTCCGGCGTTGCCTTCACCCTCGACAAGGGCGAGCGCCTCACCGTGATCGACCCCCAGGGCGAGCAGGTGGCCGACCTCCTCGCCTTCGTGCGCGGCGACCTCGACGAGGTGATCTCGTCGGGCCGCACTCTGGATTACGCCAGCCGGATCTACCTCACCACCGGCGACCCGATCTATTCCAACCGCTCGAACGTGCTCCTGCGCATCGTCGAGGACACGGTGGGCCGCCACGACTTCCTGCTGACCCCGTGCTCGGCCGACACCTTCCGGATCATCTACGGCGACACCCATCCGCACCGGGGCTGCTTCGGCAACCTCGCGGCGGCACTGGCGCCCTACGGCGTCGTGCCGGACCGGATCCCGGTGGCCTTCAACGTGTTCATGAACGTCACGGTGGACGGCGGCACGGGCGAACTGAAGGTCGAGCCGCCGCTCAGCCGAGCTGGCGACCACGTCACCTTCGAGGCCGAGTGCGACCTCGTGATCGGGCTGACCGCCTGCTCGGCCCTGCAGTCCAACAACAACAGCTTCAAGCCGATCCGCTACCGCATCGACCCCGCCCGCGCCTGAGGCGGGTGCCCGAGGGGGCCGCGGTCGTGCTATGGGCGGCGCCCGGATGCCCCGGCGCCGCCTCTCCCCGGGGCGGCCCGTCGTGAACAGGTCGAAGCGAGCCCCATGCGAACCATCGTCTATGCCGACGGCGGATGCGATCCCAATCCCGGTCCCGGTGGCTGGGGCGTGGTGATCGAGGCCGAGAGCGGCCGGATCGAACTCTGCGGCGGCGACCGGGCCACCACCAACAACCGCATGGAACTGACCGCCGCGATCAACGCCCTTCGCCACTTCCCGGAGGGCGCGCAGATCGAGATGCGCTGCGACAGCCAGTACGTCATCAAGTCGGTGACCGAGTGGATGCGGGGCTGGAAGGCCAAGGGCTGGCGGACCGCCACCGGCCCGGTGAAGAACGTCGAGCTGATGCAGGAACTCGATGCCCTCGCGGCCCGCCGCGACGTGCGCTGGACCTGGGTCCGGGGTCATACCGGTGAGGTCGGTAACGAGCGGGCCGACCGGTTGGCGGCGCAGGGCCGGCGCGAGGCCCTCGGCCTGCCGTCGCGCCCGGAGAGCGGGCCGGCACCGCTCACCGGCACCGCAGCCCTGCGCGCGGCGGTTGCCCCCGCCGTTTCCCAGGCGGCCTCGCAGACTGTCTCGCAGGCTGCCTTGGCTACGGCGCCCGCCGCGGCCGAGCCAGCGCCCGCGCGCACGAGCGCGATCCCCCTCGACCTCGGCCTCGGCCTGGAGGTGTCGCGCGCCGCGAAGGCCGCCGGCCTGACTCCGCAGGCCTACGTGGAACGGGCAGTGCGGCTCGCCCTCGACCTCGGCCCCGAGGGGCTGGAGCGGGCCCGTGCCGACCTGCGCAGTGCCAAGGGTGCCAAGGGCGCCTTCCCCCCGTGACTCCGTCGAGCCGTCCCCTCGGCCCGCCCCTTCGGGCCGGGTTCTTTGCCCGGCCGGCGGCGGACGTGGCCGCGTCCTTGATCGGCTGCGACCTGCGGGTCAACGGGATCGGCGGGATCATCGTCGAGACGGAAGCCTATGATCGGAGCGACCCGGCCTCGCACAGCGTCAACGGTCCGACCCGGCGCAATGCCAGCATGTTCGGGCCGCCCGGGCACGCCTACGTCTACCGCTCCTACGGCATCCACTGGTGCCTGAATCTCGTCTGTGAGCCGGGCAGCGCCGTGCTGATCCGGGCGCTGGAGCCCCGCCACGGCCTCGAAACCATGGCGGCCCGCCGGGGCCTGTCCGATCCGCGCCGCCTCTGCGCCGGGCCCGGCCGCCTGTGCCAGGCCCTGGCCGTCAGCCTCGCGATGGACGGCCTCGCCCTCGACGCGCCCCCCTTCGCGCTGGCTGCCCCCGAGACGGCCCCGGCCTGGATCACCGATCGCCGGATCGGCATCTCCCGCGCGGTGGAGACCCCCTGGCGCTTCCTGCTCGCCGGCTCGCGGGCGTTGAGCCGTCCGGCCTCGCGTCACGCGACGCCGGGCCGTTCCCTCACGCCGCCCTGACCGTCTCCAGGAAGCGGGTGACCTGCACGGTCAGGTGCTCCGACTGGGCCGTCAGGTCCGAGGCCGACACCAGCACCTGACGGGCGGCGGCGCCGGTCTCCTCGGCCGCGTGGGCGACGCCCGAGATGTTCTCTGTGACCTCGCTGGTGCCGCTGGCGGCCTGGCCGACATTGCGCACGATCTCCTGGGTCGCCGAGCCCTGCTCCTCCACCGCCGCGGCGATCGAGGTCGTCACCTGGCTGATCTCGCCGATCCGGCCGCTGATGGTGCGGATCGCCCCGACCGCGTGCTCCGTCGAGGCCTGGATGCGGCCGATCTGCTCCTCGATCTCGTGGGTCGCCCGCGTGGTCTGGTTGGCGAGCTCCTTGACCTCGGCGGCCACCACCGCGAAGCCGCGGCCCGCCTCGCCGGCCCGTGCCGCCTCGATGGTGGCATTGAGTGCCAGCAGGTTGGTCTGGCCCGCGATGGTGGTGATGAGCGCCACGACGTCGCCGATCCGCGCCGCAGCGGTGCTGAGGTCCTGGACGAGGCCGGCGGTCTGGGCCGCCTCCTCCACCGCCCGCAGGGCGAGGTTGGCCGACCCGTCGACCTGGCGGCCGATCTCCTGCACGGAGGAGCCGAGCTCCTCGGCCGCAGCCGCCACGGTGTTGACGTTGGAGGCCGCCTCCTCGGCGGCTGCCGCCACCGTCACCGACTGGTCGGTGGTCCGGGCCGCGTTGGTGCTCATCGCCTCGGCGGTCTCCTGCAGCGCGCCGGCCGAGGCCGACACCGTCGCGATGATAGAGCCCACCGCCGCCTCGAAGCCGTCGGCGAGTTCGTGCATGGTGCGCTGGCGCTCGGCTGCGGCCGCCGCATCGGCGATCTGCCGGCGCTCGGCCTCCTCCGTCGCCTTGCGGGCGACCAGGGCGCGGATCTCCTCCACCGCACGGCCCACGGCGCCGACCTCGTCGCGCCGGTTGCGTCCGAGGATCACCGCATCGCTGTCCCCGCGCGCCATCCGGCGCAGGGCCCCGACCAGTTGCCCGATCGGCCGGGTGATACCGAACACCGCGACGAGCCCGGCCGCCGCGAGGCCGACGAGGAGGCCGAGGCCGCCGAGGAGCAGGGTGTTGGTCCGCGTCCGATCCGTCAGCGCCGCGAGATTGCGGGCGCCCTCGTCGACGAAGGTCCGGATGTCCCGGCCGAGCGCGCTTCCCTCCAACACCATGGCGTCGAAGGTCGGGTCGACGGTCTGGTGCAGCAGCGTGACGGCCTCCGCCTTGAGACCGCTGCTGGCCAGGGTGCGCGCCTCGGAGCTGTCGGCCATGAAGCGGTTGACCTTCTGCTTCAGGCCGTCGATGCGCGGCGCGAAGCTGGGGGCGGCATCGCGCAGTTCCGCCAGCACCTTGTTCAGGCGCTCGCTCGCCTCATCGAATCCCTTGTCGGTCTTCTGCATCTCGTCGGGGCTGGCCTCGGCGATGTTGCGGAAGTTGAAGTAGCTCATCGTGAAGACCAGCCGGTTGACCGTCCGCAGATCGGCGATCGCCTTCGTATCGTGGGAGACGAAGCGGCTGTAGGCCTCGTCGATCGTCGTCATCTGGGTGGTGGCGTACCAGAGGCAGCCACTGACGATGACTCCGATCAGGCTGACCACCGCGATCAATTTGGTGATGATGCTGAAGCGCGCGAGCAAAGCCACGAGAGATCTCCGGACCAATATCGGTGCCAGGGCTAGCAGCCGGAAACTTAAGGCCCCGCTAAAGGATCGCAGTTGCTCACCGTTTGCGCTGACCTGCAAAGGCATTGCATTATATTTACTTTCTGGTTTGTGTCTGAAGGTCTCCAATTACGGACTTGCTCCAGGTCTTTGCCGAATTGATCCGGCAGAAATACCTCGCGAAACGTGCGTTGCCGGTGGCAGGCGCTGGAGCGGAGCGCCGGCACAGGCCCGAAAAAACCCGCCTCGGCGTGAGCCGGGCGGGGATGAGGTCTTCGAGCTTGGGTCGTCGGTGCAACGGCCGGCCGGCGCTATGGTTCCAGTCCGCGCCACCTGAACCCGGGACCGAATGTCCGCGTTTCCCGGGCGAGGCCTGCCCGTCAGGCGATTCGGGCGCATTGCGCGCCATCCGCCAGGGAATGACCATGCCCGCCACCGACGACCGGAAGACCCAGTATCTCACCGAGCGCGATCGCCTGATGGCAGAGCTCGCCGCACTCGGACAGGTCGCCCATACGGAAAAGCGCCAGTTCGAAGACGGGTACGCCCTGCGCGACATGGACGAGAGCACCCGGGAAGGCCTTCGGCTGCGCATCGGAGAATTGACGGCGCTCATCGAGAAGATCGAAACCGGCACCGCCTAGCCGGGAATGGACCGGCTGCAGCGACCGAAAAAAAGAGGCTCGCAAGGGCGGTGCCCTGCGAGCCGAGACGGTCCGAAACCTTGGAGACGCCCAGGCTAGACCGCAGCTCCCGTGCCTCGCATCCCCCAAATGGAGGGTGACAAGAGGGTCATCCGGTCTTCGTATGAAACCGCTACGGGGTCGGAACGTCGCGAAAAAGCTCCCTCCCAACAGGCTGGGCTCCGGACGGCAGGCCCCACGGACCAGAGATCCCGACCGGGTCGCCCTTGCGCTGTTTGCGCAACAGTCGCCTCGATCCTGTCCAACTTTGGATTAAACCATATTGTCATAGTTATAGCACCGTCTATACCGCGGTCTGGGACCAGAGGCGCGGGGGCGGCATGACGAGAGCGGATCGCGATGGGCGCAGCGGCTCTGGCCGCGTGAGTCTCACGGGCCTCGCCCTGCTCACCCTGACGGCCGCTTCGAGCGCCCACGCGGCCGATCTCGGTGCGCCGCGCCCGCGGGCCACCGCGCCTGCGTTCGTCGATTGGTCGGGCCCCTATCTCGGGATCGAGGGCAGCGCCGGCAATTCCTACGGCGCCTACAACTTTCGCGACACCACGGTCGGTGGCCGCCCCGTCCGGGCGTTCAAGACCGGCGACGCCACCGGTCAATCCGACCTCGGCCGCAACGCCACCACCGCCGTCGGCGGCTTGTTCGGCGGTTACAACTGGCAGGCCGGCCCTTGGCTGTACGGCATCGAGGCCGATGTCGCGGGCGCGAACCTGAAGCGGCCGGTGCTCCTGCCCACCCCCGGCTTCGTCGGCGACGGCGATCCGGGCCTCGGCCTGATCCGGGCCAAGACCGACGTCTACGGAACCCTGCGCGGGCGCTTCGGCTACGCCTTCGAGCGGTCGCTGGTCTATGCGAGCTTCGGGCTCGCCGGCGCCAATGCCCGGATCCTGGCGAGCTATCCGGATTCCGGCACCGGCCTCGTCACTACTGCGCGGCGCGACCTCGCCTCCCTCGGCTTTACGCTGGGAGCCGGCGTGCAGTTCGCCGTGACCGAGAGCTTCGCCCTCGGGATCGACTACCGCTATCTCGACCTCGGCGACAACGGCCGCGTCAACCTCGGCGCCGTCCCGGGCCTCGGCCCGGTCACGACGCATCAGGATTCCTTCACCTCGCACCAGATGATGGCGCGCCTGTCCTGGCATCCGAACGGCTTCGTGCTGCCACCGGAGGTCGACGAGGCCGCCCCCCACGATCCCGGCGACGGCTCCGGAGACCGGTTCTCGCTCCACGGCCAGACCACCTTCATCGCCCAGGGAGTGCCGGGCTTCCACGCGCCCTATACCGGCCCGGCGAGCCTGATCGGCCATCAGGTGCAGTCGACCACCACCGCCACCGCCTTCCTGGGGCTCAAGCTCTTCGAAGGCACGGAGCTCTACTACAATCCCGAATTCTCCCAGGGCTTCGGCCTGAGCCGGACCCTGGGCGTTGCCGGCTTCGTCAACGGCGAGGCGCAGAAGGCGGGCGCGCCGTTTCCGAAGCTGCGCTCCAACCGCTACTTCGTGCGTCAGACCTTCGGCCTCGGCGGTGAGACCGAGGACGTTCCGGACGGCCCGAACCAGGTCGCCACCCGGCGCGACATCGAGCGGATCACCGTGGTGGCGGGCAAGTTCGCCCTCGGCGACTACTTCGATGGCAACATCTACGCCCACGACCCGCGGGTCGACTTCATGAACTGGGGCATCTGGGCTTCCGGCGCCTACGACTTCCCCGCCAACCTGCCCGGCTTCACCCAGGGCGTGATGGTCGAGTACAACCGCGCCGCGTTCGCGATCCGGGCCGCCTACACCCAGGTGCCGAAGGAGCCCTCCAGCGACGTCCTCGACCCCCGCGTCTTCCGCCGGGCCGGCACCACCATCGAGTTCGAGGAACGCCACGTGGTGCCGGTCCTCGACCAGCCCGGAAAGCTGCGCCTCGGCTTCTTCAGCAATGTCGGCAACACGGCGGATTTCCGGGAGGTGGTGTCGCTGACCCAGGCCGGGCTCTTCGGTGACATCAACGACGCGGCCGCCGCCACGCGGGCCGCACGGCGCAAGACCGGCTTCTACCTGAATCTCGAGCAGGCGGTGACGCCGGACCTCGGCGTCTTCGCCCGCTTCAGCGCCAATGACGGCCGCACCGAGAGCCTGTCCTTCACCGATATCGACCAGTCCGTCTCCGGCGGCCTGTCCCTCAAGGGCACCGCCTGGGGCCGGCCCGGCGACACGGTGGGCCTCGGCACCTCGATGAACACGATCTCGCCGAGCCATCGCGCCTTCTTCGCCAACGGCGGCGTCGGCCTCCTCATCGGCGACGGCCGGCTCAACTATGCCCCCGAGCGCGCGGTGGAGGCCTACTACGCCTTCGCCCTGAGCAAGTCCCTGACCCTGTCGGTCAATTATCAGCACGTGGAGAACCCGGCCTACAACCGGGACCGCGGACCGGCGGACTTCTTCGGCACCCGCATCCACGCGGATTTCTGAACACGACGACGCCGGTCTCGCGTCAGGAGCGCGGACGCTCCGGTTGGTCGCAGCGATAGGCCCGCCCGTTGAGCGACGCGACCGGCACGAACCGGCCGCCCGCGGCCCGGCACTCGGCGACATGCGCGTCCATGGCCCACTTGTCGGCGAGGGCGAGGCTGAGCGGGACGACCGTAACCACCAGCAGCAGCGCGACCACGGCGCAGACGGCCCAGCCGATCCCACGGGGCGGCGGCTCCGGCGGATGGAATCGCTCAGGTGGAAGCGGCGCGAGGAACGCCAGCGTGGTGAGCCCGAGGAGAGTGGCGCCGCCCATGATCATCCCGCATCGGTCAGGCACCCCAACCTATCGGATGCCGGCGCCCAGGGGAGGCGACCATACGAAGCAGCGCCCCCACCGAGCCCCGGGGCACCCGCCGGCCCCGACCTCACGCCCAGCGCGCCAGGGCCGCCTCCGCCTCCGCGGCGTTGTCGCGGATGCGGTAGACGGTCTGCCGGCTGAGGCCCGTGGCGGTGGCGATCGCCGAGATCCCCCTCCCCTCGACCAGGGCGGAGCGCACCGCCTCGTACTGCGCCCGGCTGAAGCTCGGCTTGCGTCCGCGATAGACGTCGCTGCGCGCCCGCGCCTGGGCGATGCCGGCCTTCTGCGCCTCACGCATGGCCTCCGCCTGGGCCTGGGCCGTCGCCGCCATGAAACCGATGAGGGCATCGCGCACGGCCTGTTGCATCGGATCCGCCGTGGCCCCGTCGAAGGTCAGCCGGTGGATGACCGTGCGCACCACGACGCCTCGGCGCATCATCTCCCGGAGCGTGTCGCAGACATCCGCGTAGTTGCGGCCCAGGCGGTCCACCCAGCGCACCACCAGCACGTCGCCCCGCCGCAGCAGATCGAACAGTCGGCGCCCCTGCGGCCGCTCGCGCAGGCAGGTGCTCAGGCCCGACACCCCGTCATCGGCCACCACCTCGTCGATCACGAAGCCCGCGGCAACCGCCTGCGCCTCCTGGAGGGCGATGGTCTGGTCTCCTGTCGAGACCCGGGCATACAGAATGGTCTTCATCGATCACGACCGCACTTGGACATCAGGCCCGCACGACGCCGTCCGTCCGTTCCCGTGTCAATCCATTCGACGGCAGGAGGGCCAAGGTGCGGCGGCGTGATGCGGCGGCTCGACATCCCGGAGGCTTGGCATCCCGGAGGCTTCGTCCGTCGCCGACCCGCGAGGCCGAGGCTGCCGGCTGACGACGTCGTCCAAGATCTATTCATGATGCATCGAGACTTGATCAGACCCTGATCTCAGGCCCCATCGTTTAATCCTGCCCTCCACGTGCCTGGACGCACGTCATGGATGAGATCGAGGCCCCATATTCGGTTCAGACAGATGAAGCGAGCCCATTAACCCGGCTTGCACTGTATAGGAGCTCGATAGCCTCAATGAAGACCCGTATCGCCGCCATCGCCGCCGCTCTCGTCCTCGGCGCGGCTCCGATCTCGTCCGCCATGGCCTACGACAGCCCCGCCCGTTACACGTCCTTCGCGCCCTACGATGTCGAGACGACGGGCTCGGTGAACGACATGCGCCGTCCCCCGGCCTATCTCGGTTGCCCGATGAGCTCGGCCGCCGAGGGCAACGCCAACCAGCAGAACTTCCCCACCCAGCAGTACGGCCAGACCTCGGGCGGTAACCGCTGCTGATCGGACCCGCGAAGGCGACTCACATGCTGCTGAAAGGCTTCTCCTACGCCATGGTCGCGGCCTTTGTCGGCGGCCTCGTCTTTACCATCGTCGGTTCGGCCCAGGCCTATCTCAACCTGTAAGCCGTGCCTGGACCGACAGGATCCCTCACCGACCCGCCCGGCCTGCGCCGCGGCGGGTCGCGTCGTGAGCGCGGGCAGCGCCCGTTGCCCAGCGCTCGCCACCCGGTCTCCGGGAGGCTATAGCCGTCGGGCGTGCGTCAGTGCGTCCCCGCTCGCGGAAGGGCGCCGCCGGCCGATCCCGAGGCTGCCCGTGTCTGCCCGTTCCTCTCATCGCTCGAGCTGATGCCGCCTCAACTCCTCCTTGCCATTGCCGCGATCCTTCCCTTTCTGGGCAGCGCGGCCGTGATCAGCCTGCCCGGACATGCGCGCAACGCCGCCGCGATCCTGGCCGGGTCGATCCTGGTGGCGTGCCTGGCCTGCATCGGGCTCCTCTACCCGGCGGTCTCCGCATCCGGCAGCAGCCTCGTCTGGGCGGTGGATTGGTTGCCGACGCTCGGCGTCCAGTTCGTCCTGCGGCTCGATGGCCTGGCCTGGCTGTTCGCGATCCTCGTGCTGGGGATCGGCGCGCTCGTGGTCCTGTACGCCCGCTACTACATGGCCGCCGAAGATCCGGTCCCGCGCCTCTTCAGCTATCTCCTCGCCTTCGTCGGCGCGATGCTGGGAATCGTGCTCTCGGGCAATCTGATCCAGCTCGTCGTGTTCTGGGAACTGACGAGCATCGTGTCCTTCCTGCTGATCGGCTACTGGACCGACAACGCCTCCGCCCGCGATGGGGCCCGGATGGCCCTCACCATCACGGCGGCCGGCGGGCTCTGCCTGTTCGTCGGCATGGTGCTGATCGGGCAGATCGTCGGGAGCTACGACCTCGGGGTGGTCCTGGCCTCGGGCGACGCGATCCGCTCCAGTCCGCTCTACCTGCCGGCCCTGGTGCTGGTGCTGGCGGGCGCCCTGACCAAATCGGCGCAGTTCCCCTTCCATATCTGGCTGCCGCGCGCGATGGCGGCCCCGACGCCGATCAGCGCGTACCTGCACTCCGCCACGATGGTGAAGGCCGGCATCTTCCTGATGATCCGCTTCTGGCCCGTGCTGGCCGGCACCGAGAGCTGGTACTGGATCGTCGGCACCGCCGGCATGGCGACGATGCTGGTGGGGGCCTGGAGCGCGATCTTCCAGCACGACCTCAAGGGCCTGCTCGCCTACTCCACGATCAGCCATCTCGGGCTCATCACCCTCCTGCTCGGCCTGGATTCGCCCCTCGCCGTCGTGGCGGCGATCTTCCACACCGTGAACCACGCGACCTTCAAGGCCTCGCTCTTCATGGCGGCCGGGATCATCGACCACGAGACGGGCACGCGGGACATGCGCCGCCTCAGCGGGCTGTGGCGGGCGATGCCCTACACGGCGACGCTGGCGATGGTGGCTGCCGCCGCGATGGCGGGCGTGCCCCTCCTCAACGGCTTCCTCTCGAAGGAGATGTTCCTGGCTGAAGCCGTCGACAATGCGGGCGAGCACTGGCTGAACCTCGCCCTGCCGGTGCTGGCGACGCTCGCGAGCGCCTTCACCATGCTCTACTCGGTGCGCTTCATCCGCCAGACCTTCTTCGGGCCCGCCCCCCACGACCTGCCGCACGCACCCCACGAGCCGGTCCGGTGGATGCGCATCCCGATCGAACTCCTCGTCCTGGTCTGCATCGCGATCGGCCTCGTGCCGAACCTCACCATCGGGCCTGCCCTGGCGGGCGCGGTCCGGTCGGTCCTCGGCGCACGGACGCCGGACTACGACCTCGCGATCTGGCACGGCTTCAACGCGCCGCTGGCCCTGAGCGTCGTGGCGCTCGTCGGAGGCGTCGCGCTCTACGTCGCGTTCGGGCGGCGGATCAACCGCAATCCCCGCGGCGGCCCCTGGCTGATGGACCGGATCGACGGCGGCTGGCTGTTCGAGCGGGCGATGACGGGTCTCGTGACCGGCGCCCGGCGGCTGGAGGGGCACCTGGGCAGCGAGCGCCTCCAGGTGCAGCTACGCATCCTCTTCCTGACCGTGCTCCTGGCCGCCATGATGGCCGGAGCCGTCCGGGGGCTCGATCTCTTCGCAGCGGGAAAAACAACGGCGTTCGACCCGGCCTTCGCGCTGATGTGGCTGGTGGGCGCGGCTTGCGCGATCGGGGCGGCGGAGCGGGCGAAGTACCATCGCCTCTCGGCCGCCATCTTCGTCGGCGGCGCCGGGCTCGTGAGCAGCCTGACCTTCCTCTGGCTCTCGGCGCCCGACCTCGCGGTCACGCAGATCCTGGTGGAGATCGTCACCACGGTGATGCTGCTGTTGGGCTTGCGCTGGCTGCCCAAGCGCGACGCCGCGATTTCGGCGTCGGCCTCCGAGACCGCGCGCGCCCGGCGCCGGCGCATGATCGATTTCTGCATCGCGGCCTTCGCCGGCCTCGGTCTCGCCGGGCTCGCCTACGCGGTGATGACGCGGCCGGCGGTCGACGGCATCGCGCGCTGGTTCGTGGAGGAGGCCTACCCGCGCGCTGGCGGGCGCAACGTCGTCAACGTCCTGCTGGTCGATTTCCGCGCGTTCGACACCCTGGGCGAGATCTGCGTGCTCGGCATCGTCGGCCTCACGGTGTTCGCGCTGCTGCGCCGCTTCCGCCCGGGGTCGGACAGTCTGCAGCGTCCCAAGCAGCAGGTCAGCCACGATGCCTACGACGCGGCGCGGGCCGACCGCAGCCCCGGCGACACTGCCGCCGATGCCCTGCTGGTTCCCCGGGTGGTCACGACCTGGCTGTTCCCCTTCATCGTCCTGCTCGCCCTGCACCTGTTCCTGCGGGGACATGACCTGCCCGGCGGGGGCTTCGCGGGCGGCATCGCGCTGACCATCGCTTTCGTGCTGCAATACATGGCCCAGGGGGCCGAGTGGGTGGAGGAGCGCCTGCGCATCCGACCCATCGCCTGGATCGGCGTCGGCCTGCTGATCGCCGTCCTGGCGGGCGCGGGATCCTGGCTGTTCGGGCGGCCGTTCCTCACCGCCTACTTCGCCTACTGGGAGCCGCCGCTGCTCGGAAAGGTGCCGGTTGCGAGCGCGCTGGTGTTCGACCTCGGGATCATGGTCCTGGTGGTGGGGGCGAGCGCGCTGATGCTCGTTGCCTTGGCGCACCAATCGGTGCGTCGGACGCGGGCGGCCGAAGCCGAGGCGGAGCGGATCGCCGAGAGGGAGCCGGCCTGATGGAACTCGTCCTGTCGCTGGGCATCGGCGTCTTCGCTGCCTCGGGCATCTGGCTGATGCTGCGCCCGCGCACCTTCCAGGTCGCCCTCGGTATTTCGCTGCTGAGCTACGCCGTGAACCTCTTCATCTTCGCCATGGGACGGCTCACGGTCGGGGCGCCGCCGGTACTCGGGGCCGGCGCCGAGGTGGTCTCCGTCGACGATCCGGTGCCCCAGGCCCTGGTCCTCACCGCCCTGGTGATCGGCTTCGCGCTGACCGCGCTCTTCCTCGTCGTCCTTCTGGCCGCCCGCGGCATCACCCGCAGCGATCACGTGGATGGTCGCGAGCCCGCCCAGGCCGAACCGCAGCCCGGGAATCCGCACCCATGAGACGCTCCCCCAGCAGGAGGCCTCCCTCCGCGATGGCCCGTTGCCGATGACCCCGTCCCTCCTGACGGCCACCGCGGAGACCGCCTGGTCGGACCACCTCGTGGTGCTGCCGATCGTGCTGCCGATCGCCGTGGCGGGGGTGATGCTCCTGTTGGACGAGCGACGGCGCCGGCTGAAATCGGGGCTCAGCCTCGTCACCGTGCTTCTGCTCCTCGGCATCGCCTTGATGCTGGCCCTGCGCGCCGATGCAGCGGCCCAGGTCTACCGCCTCGGCAACTGGGACGCGCCCTACGGCATCGTCCTGGTGGCCGACCGGCTCTCGGCGATGATGCTGGTGCTGGCCAGCGTCCTCGGCCTGTGCGCCCTCGTCTTCTCCTTCGCCCGCTGGGGCCGGGCCGGGCCTCGCTTCCACGGCCTGTTCCTGCTGCTCCTGATGGGCGTGAACGGGGCCTTCCTCACCGGCGACCTGTTCAACCTGTTCGTCTTCTTCGAGGTGATGCTGGCCGCCTCCTACGGCCTCGTCCTGCACGGCTCGGGCGAGACGCGGATCCGGGCCGGCCTCGGCTACATCGCCGTGAACCTGGTCGCCTCGCTGTTCTTCCTCGTCGGCGTCAGCCTGATCTACGGAACCATGGGGACGCTCAACATGGCGGACCTCGCGCGGCGGCTCGCGGCGCCGGCGGCCGCCGAACCGGCCCTGTTCGAGATCGGCTGCGCCGTGCTGGGCATCGCCTTCCTGATCAAGTGCAGCGCCTGGCCCCTCGGCTTCTGGCTGCCGACGACATACGCGGCGGCGAGCGCGCCCGCGGCCGCGATCCTCGCCATCCTGAGCAAGGTCGGCATCTACGTGGTGATCCGGCTGAGCCTGCTCCTGTTCGGTTCGGGTCTGTCCGCCGGCTTCGGCCAGACCTGGATCCTCGCGGCCGGGCTTGCGACCATGGCCTACGGGACCATCGGGATTCTCGCCGCGCGGGAACTCACCCGGGCCGCGGGCTACGCCGTGATGATCTCGTCCGGCACGATGCTGGCTGTCCTGGGCACTGGCAGCGCCGCGGCGCTCGCGGGCGCCCTGTACTACCTCGTCGGATCGACGTTGGCGGCCGGCGCCCTGTTCCTCCTCGCCGAGATCCTGCAGCGCGGCCGTGCGCCGGGGCAGGCCCAGCAAGCGGTCTTTGCGGACGAGTACCGCGACCCCTTCGACGACGCCGACGCCATCGAGATCGGCCGGACGTTTCCGGCGGCGGTCGCACTGCTGGGCAGCGGCTTTCTCCTCTGCACGCTGATGCTCGCCGGTATTCCACCCCTTTCCGGGTTCGTCGGCAAGCTCGCGATGTTCACCGGACTGGCCACAGGCCCGATCACGGCCGCGGCCTGGTGGCTGATCGCCGCCCTGACGCTCTCCAGCTTCGGCACCCTGGCGCCGCTGGTGCGCCTCGGCATCCAGAACCTCTGGGTTCCGAGCGTCGACCCGCCCCCGGTCCTCCGAACGTCCGAGTTCCTGGCCCTGTCCGGACTGCTCGCCGCCTGTCTGGCCCTCGCCCTCTGGGGCGGCCCGGCCCTCGCCTATGCGGACGCCACCGTCCGTTGGCTGGCGCAACCGCAGGATTACGTCCGGGCCGTTCTCGGCGCGGCCCAGGGAGGCGCGGGCACTTGAGACGGTTCCTGCCCTACCCGCTGCTGACGGTCGGCCTCGCCCTGACCTGGCTCCTGCTGAACGCACCGGTCACACCCGGAAGCGCCGCGCTGGCGCTCCTGGTCGGGTTGTCGGTTCCCGCCGTGATGCGGGCCCTGAAGCCCCAGGCCGTGCCCCTGCGCGCGCCGGGTACCCTCGCGCGCCTCGCCGTCGTCGTCCTCTACGACATGGTCCGGTCGAACATCGACGTCGCCCGGATCATCCTGGGGTTGCGCCGCGGCGAGCGGCGCACCGGGTTCGTGACGATCCCCCTCGACCTGCGCGAGCCCTTCGGCATCACGGTCCTGTCGATCATCCTCACCGGCACCCCCGGCACGCTCTGGGTGCAGTACGATTCGCAGACCGGCTGCCTGCTCCTGCACGTGCTCGACTATACGGGCGGGGACGAATGGGTGCGGCGCGTGAAGGATCGCTACGAGCGCCCCCTGATGGAGGTCTTCGCATGAGCGCCACCACCGTTCTCGACTGGGGGCTCGGCCTCGCCCAGGGCATGCTGGTGCTGGCCATGGCGCTCGCCGCGTGGCGGATGCTACGCGGTCCGCGCGCGCAGGACCGCATCCTCGGGCTCGACACCCTCTACCTCAACGGCATGCTGGCGATCGTGGTCCATGGCATGCGCACCGGCAGCGGCCTCTACTTCGAGGCCGCGCTGATCCTCGGCATGATCGGCTTCACCGCCACCGTGGCGCTGGCCAAGTTCCTGATGCAGGGTGAGGTGATCCAATGAGC
Source organism: Methylobacterium sp. V23 (assembly GCF_002917135.1). Lineage (NCBI taxonomy): Bacteria > Pseudomonadati > Pseudomonadota > Alphaproteobacteria > Hyphomicrobiales > Methylobacteriaceae > Methylobacterium > Methylobacterium sp. V23. The sequence goes on along the minus strand of NZ_PDHT01000023.1, from coordinate 51,026 downwards.
GGCGCGGAGCTGCCGCTCTGGGCGGCCTGGCTGGTGGTCGCCCTGGCGGTCGTCGGAGCCGCCTTCGCGCTGACCGGCGCCCTCGGCCTCATCCGCCTGCGGACCTTCTACGAGCGCGTCCACGCGCCGACCCTCGGGGCGACGCTGGGCATGGCCCTGATCCTGATCAGTTCCATGCTGCTCCTGTCGCTCATCGAGGGCCGGCTCGTCCTGCGCGACGCCCTGATCGGCGTATTCCTCACCGTGTCGACGCCCGTCACGCTCCTGCTCCTCGCGCGGGCCGCGGCACATCGCGACCGCCACGAGGGCACGCCCGGCGCGCCGCCGGAGGTCTGAGGCTCGCTCCGACCAGCGCCCGGCATCGCCGGAGCGGGCCGCCGCGATGGTCGCGTTCAGGGCTAAGAGGTTGATCTAGCTCGCGATCGCCGACCTGCCGGAGGCGATCGCGCGCACGGCGCCCTGCAACACCGACGACCGGGTCCTGGGCGCGGACGGCCTCTGCCGCGGGTTCGAGGCCAGCGGCGCTCCGGTCCTGGATCGTGACGGCGCGGTGCGGGAGCGGGTCGGACACGACGCGATCCGGGCCGGGCGCTCGGGATGGCGGGCGTCGAGGCATGGGTTTCGGGGGGCGACGGAATCGGGCCGCCCCGGACAAATCGCTCAGTTGGCCGTCCGATCCGACGCGGCCGGCGCGAAGGTCCAGCCGTTCAGGGAGCGGGGAATCGGCAAGCGCGCAAGGTCCAGCCCACACGAGGCTTTCTAGGCGTGTTCCTCGGTCAGCATCTTGAGCCCCTGCTCCGCCGACTCGCAGGTTCCGAGAACGTCATGGTCCAGCAGAACCACGTAACAATCCTTCTGCGCCAGGAGCGTTCGCTGGATGCGGAGCGCTCCTTGAGGCGTGTCACAGAGCCAATAACCACCCATTGCACGCACCTCCGCCTGAGATCCGGGAGCGAGATCATGGGGCGCGGACCCGATTGCTGTCCAGAACCTTAATGCATACCATTTGGTATGACATGCAAAATTCCGCCGGCGCGCCTGGTCTGCCGCGATGCCGGACCTTCGAAGGCCCGAGAGGGGATGACGGGGTCGGGGGAGCGGTTCTACACTCTCGCCCCCGACGACGGCCCCGATCCGGTGAAGGAGTGCAGGGTGAGCGGAACAGAATCCGACGAAGACCGCCTCCGGAATACCACGCGGGTCGTGTCGAGGTCGCGCCGGTCCTTCCTGGCGCAGGGTACCGCCCTCGTCGGCGGCGGCCTGGTGGCCGAACGCGCGGTGGATCCGGCCGCGGCGCGGGAATCGGCCGCAGCGCAGGAATCGGCCGACGGTCCGCCCGGCGTGCCGCCGTGGATGACGACCCCCGGCGCGGATACCGGGGCGCAGCCCTACGGGACGCCGTCGCCGTTCGAGAAGAACGTCGTCAAGAACATTCCGAAGACCCTCAAGCAGTATACCTCGGCCTCGGTGCGCACGCCGCTGCAGGAGCTCGACGGCATCATCACGCCCAACGGGCTGTTCTACGAGCGACACCATGGCGGGGTCCCCGAGATCGACCCGGCCCAGCACCGGCTGATGATCCACGGCCTGGTCGAACGGCCCCTGGTCCTCACCATGGCGGACGTCCGGCGCTTCCCGAGCGTGTCGCAGATCCATTTCATCGAGTGCTCGGGCAATCCCGACTTCAAGGCGATCCGGGCGGGCCGCACCGCGTCCGACCTGGTGGGGCTGGTGAGCTGCGCCGAATGGACGGGCGTGCGCCTGAGGACGGTGCTGGAGGAGGCCGGGCTCAAGCCGGGCGCCAGGTGGGTGATCGCCGAGGGCGCGGATTCGGCCGCGCTGACCCGCAGCCTGCCGATCGCGAAGTGCCTCGACGACGCGCTGCTGGTCTACAGCCAGAACGGCGAGCGTCTGCGCCCGCAGCAGGGCTACCCCCTGCGCGTGCTGCTGCCCGGCTACGAGGGCAACATGAGCGTGAAGTGGCTGCGCCGGCTCAACGTGACGGACGAGCCGGCCTATTCCCGCGAGGAGACGGCGAAGTACACCGACCTGATGCCGGACGGGACCGCGCGGCAGTTCACCTTCACCATGGAGGCGAAGTCGGTGATCACGCGCCCCTCGGGGACGCAGCGGATCGTGCCCGGCTTCAACGAGATCACCGGGATCGCCTGGAGCGGGCGGGGCAGGATCGCCCGGGTCGAGGTCTCGGTCGACGACGGCCGGAGCTGGCAGGAGGCGCAGCTCCAGGCACCCGTCCTCGACAAGGCGCTGACCCGGTTCCGCCTGGCCTGGAGCTGGGGCGGAGAGGCCGCCGTGATCCAGAGCCGGGCCACCGACGAGACCGGCTACGTGCAGCCGCTCTTCTCCGCGCTGGCCGGGGCCCGGGGCCTGAACTCGTTCTATCACAACAACGCCGTCATCCCCTGGCGCATCGCGGAGAGCGGAGAGGTCTCGAATGGCTATCCCAAGGCGTGACGGCGCCGCGCGCCCGATGGGCGCGAGTCCCGCGACCACCCCGGCCGCCATCGGCTTTTCCGCCATCACCCTGGCCGCGCTCACCCTGGCCGGCCCGGCCTCGGCCGAGACCCGCTACGGGATCGGGCGCCCCGCCACCGCGGCGGAGATTGCCGCCTGGAACATCGACATCGACCGGGACGGCCGCAAGCTTCCGCCGGGCCGGGGCAGCGTCGCCCAGGGCGGCACGCTCTTCGCGGAGCGCTGCGCCGCCTGCCACGGCGAGAAGGCCGAAGGCGGCCTCGGCGACCGGCTCGTGGGCGGCCAGGGCACGCTCGCCTCGGCCACGCCGGTGAAGACGGTCGGCAGTTTCTGGCCCTATGCCCCGACGCTGTTCGACTACGTCCGCCGCGCCATGCCGATGAACGCGCCGCAATCGCTCACGGACGACGAGGTCTACGCCGTGGTCGGCTACCTGCTGAACCTGAACGGCCTGGTGCCGGACGACGCCGTCCTGGAGGCCAGGACGCTCGCCGCCGTGCGGATGCCCAACCGCGACGGCTTCGTGCCGGATCCGCGCCCCGACGTGCCCTGAGGCGCGGCCTCGGCTGCGCGGCTTGGCTCGGCTGCGCGGCTTGGCTGGGCTGCGCGGCTTGGCTCGGCTGCGCGGCTTGGCTCGGCTGCGCGGCTCGACTCAGCTGCCCGGCTTGGCGTGGACGTTGGCGAAGAACAGCTCTCGCCAGTCCTGGGCGCCGCGGCGGATCACCTTGGTGCGGGCCATGAAGGTCACCACGGGGAGGATCGCCTGGGGCGTGGTCGTGAAGGTGACCTGGGGCGAGGCCAGGATCGACGCGATCAGGCCGACATCGGAGCCGTCGCGGGCGAGGCGCGCATAGGCCGCGGCGGCGGCCCGGGGGTCGCCCGCGATGGACGCCACCGCCTCCTCGAGGGCGGCCGTGAAGGCGGCATGGACGGTGGGGTTGGCCTCCACGAAGGCGGCGGAAGCCCAGACCACGTTGAAGGTCGAGGGCCCGCCGAGCACGTCGAAGCTGTTGAGGATCGTCCGGATGCCGGGCCTGCGCAGCTCCAGCTCCTGGATCGGCGCGGCGGTGAAATGCGCGGTCACCTCCTGGCCGGCCAGGAGCGCGGCCATGCCGTCCGGGTGCGACAGGGTCACGGTCAGGCGGTCGAGGTCGTTCCGCCGCGCCGCGCCGAGTTCCCTCTCGGCCGCCATCTGCAGGAACATGGCCTGGACCGAGACCTTCACGGCCGGCAGCGCGATCTTGTCCCGGTCGGTGAAGTCGGCCAGCGACCGGATGCGCTCCGCGTTGGTGTTCATGAGGAGCGGCATGGCGTTCATCGCCGCCACGCCCTTCACCGCCAGGCCGGTGCCCTCGGTCTTGGACCAGAGCAGGACGAGGGGCGGCACGCCGCCGGCCACGAACTGGATCGAGCCGGACAGGAGCGCATCGTTCATCGCGGCCCCGCCCGCCAGGGTGACGTAGCGGGCGGCGAGCCCCGTCAGGCCCCGGGCCGCGGCGTGCTTCTGGAGCAGGCCCTGGTCCTCCATCAGCATCAGCGGCAGGTGCCCCAGGCTCGGCTGGCGCGCGATGCTGACCGCCTGCACCTGGCCCAGGCCGGGCGCAGGCCCGCGAGGAGGGGCAGTCCCGCGCCGAGCAGCCCCCGGGCCAGGACGTCGCGTCGGCGCATGTGAACCTCCCTGGACCGGACTCGCGAGGGTGGGGGCGGTCGGCCCGCCTTACGGAGCGGAGACCTTCGGCCGGCGGATCACCGGGGCGGGCACGCTCTCGATCAGCACGTTGAGGCAGGCCGGCAGGCCGCTGGCATGGGCCTCCTCCAGCGCCCCGGGCAGGTCCTCGGCCCGGGTCACGAGGGCGCCGTGGCCGCCGAGCGCCGTGACGACGCGGTCGTAGCGGGAGCTGAGGAGGTCACAGTGGCGGGCCCGCGCCGCGCCGTACTGGCGCAGCTGGATCTGGTACTCGGCGTTCCAGCGCGCATCGTTGCCCACCACGGCGATGAAGGGCAGGCCGTAGCGCACGGCGGTGTCGAACTCGGCCATGTGGAAGCCGAAGGTGCCGTCCCCCAGGACCGCCACCACGGGCCCCGCCGGGTCGTGGAGCCGGGCCGCCAGGGCGAAGGGCAGCGAGGCCCCGATGGTGCCCGAGACCCCGTTGATGAGGCGCCGGGGGGCCTGCACCAGGGCCTGGGGCCATTGCCCGATCTCGCCCCCGTCGCAGATCAGCGTGCCGCCGGGATGCCGGTCGAGGAAGGCGGCGACCCCGCGGCACAGCTCCACCGGATGGAGGCGGCCCTCGGGACCGCGCCGGTCGTCCCAGTCCGCGGGCCGGTACGCCACCGCCGCCCGCACGGCGGCCGGCCAGTCCGTCCCCTCGCCGGGGCGGCGCGCCGCGTCGGAGGGGCGTGCGCGGCAGGATCGGGCCAGGGCCGCGAGGGTCGCCAGCGCATCGCCCGCGCCCGCGACGGCGAGGCGGCCCGGATCGACCCGCGCGACGAGGGCGGGATCGGGGTCGATGACGACGAAGCGGCAGGCCGGCGCCACCGCGGGCGCCTCGCCGAACTTCAAAGTGAAGTCGAGGGGCTTGCCGACGAGCACGAGGCAGTCGGCCTGGGCCAGCACCTCGGCGAAGGCGCCCAGGCTCGGATCGTTGAGGCCGCGCGCGCTCTCCATGCCGAGAACGGGCAGGCCCGAGGCCGCCTCCAGCGCCGCCATCCGGGCGCGCCCCGCGGCGCCGCAGGCGACCGGGCCGCACAGGATCAGCGGGCGCTGCGCCCGGCCGAGCTCCGCCATCACCGCCGCGACGAGGTCGGCTCCGGGCTCGCCGGCCCGGATCGCGGCCTCGGCCGGGGCCGAGGAAGGAGGGGCGGCCGCGGCGGGGGCCGAGGAAGGGGGGGCGGCCTCGGCTGGGGCCGAGGAAGGAGGGACGGCCTGGGCCGGTGCCTCCAGGAGGTCGACCGGCAGGCTGAGATGCACGGGCCCCGGCCGGCCCTCGCGGGCGATCCGCAGGGCCCGGGCGATGTCGTCCGCCAGGGTGTCGACGGAGGCGGCGGTCCACGAGGCCTTGGTCATCGGCCGGGCGATGTCGGCCTGGGCGAGTTCCTGGAAGGCGCCGCGCCCGATCTCCGACAGGCCGGCATGCCCCGAGAGCAGCAGGACCGGGCTCTCCGCCGCCAGCGCGGTGAACAGGGCGGCGGCACCGTTGGTCTGCCCCTGGCCGCCGGTGACCAGTGCGACGCCGACCTCCCCGGTGAGGCGCCCCCAGGCATCGGCCATGTGCACGCAGGCCGCCTCCTGGCGGACATGCACCACCGCGATGTCCGTGCCCAGCAGGGCGTCGAAGATCGGCATGATGTGGTTGCCCGACAGGGTGAAGATGCGGCGGACGCCGAGGCGCTCCAGCGTCTCGACGACGATGTCGGCGCCGCGCGGCCGGCCCGGGGACTGGTCCATGACGTCTCTCTCCGCGCTCCGTCGGATGGGGGTGCGGCCTCAGGCGGCCGCGTCGAGGAGGGAGGCGCCCGGGCGCACATGGGTGAAGGCGACGGGCTCCAGGGTGACGTCGAGTCCGTCCCCGGCCCGGCGCACCACGGTGTAGTGCGAGGTGGCGAGATCCGAGGTCTCGGGGAAGTCCTCGCGGAAATGCGCCCCGCGGCTGTCGGTGCGGGCCAGGGCCGCGGCCCGGATCGCCTGGCTGACGAGGACGAGGTTCTCGAGGTTGAGCCGGTCCATCCAGGTCAGGTTGTAGCGGCGGTCGCCGTCGGGGATGCCGGCCTCCGCCACCGCGGCCGCGAGGCCGTCGAGGCGCTCGCCGGCCCGGGCCAGCCCGGCCGCGTCGCGCAGGATGCCGACATCGTCCCACATGGTGGCGTAGAGGGCCTCCCGGATCGCCTCCAGGTCTCCGGCCGGGCGGCCGAGGGGACCGTAGGCGCGGGCGAGCCCGGCCTCGACCACGTGGGGATCGGGCTCGGCCAGGGTCCGCGCGCCGCGCACCGCGCGGGCCATGGCGGAGCCGGCCAGCCCGCCGAACACCGTCGAGTTGGCGACGCCGTTGCCGCCGAGGCGGTTGGCCCCGTGCACCCCGCCGGTATCCTCGCCGGCCGCGTAGAGGCGCGGCAGCGCGGTGCCGCAGCCGGGACGGAAGGCGACCCCGCCCATCATGTAGTGGGCGGTGGGGATGACCTCGACCAGGCCCCCGGCGAGGTCGAAGCCGCAATCGGCGCAGCGCTCGACCATGCCCTTGAACTTGGCGGCCACGTCCGCGGGGCCGAGATGGCTCATCTGGATGTAGACGCCGCCATGCGGCGTGGCATGGCCGTCGCGGATCCGCCGCATGATCGAGCGGCTGACGACGTCGCGGGTCGCCCGCTCGGCGCGGGGATCGTAGTGCTGCATGAAGCGCTCCTGCGACGCATCGAGCAGGTAGCCGCCCGCGCCCCGGAGCCCCTCCTCCAGCACCGTGCCGGTCATCCGGGTGCCCGCGCCCGCCAGCAGGCCGGTGGGATGGAACTGGACCATCTCCATGTCGCGCAGGGGCAGGCCCGCGCGGAGCGCCATGGCGAGCCCGTCGCAGGTCTTGTCGCCGGAGGGCGTGTGGAACTTGTACATGGTCGGGCCGCCGCCGGTGGCGAGCAGGGTCGCCCGGGCGCGGACCAGGACCGGGGCGCCGGTCCGCATGTCGAGCATCAGGACGCCGGCGAGGCCGGAGCCGTCGGCGGCCGGGATCAGCTCGAGGGCGCGGTGATCCTCCAGGCGCCGGACGTCGCGGCGCCAGACCTGCTCGGAGAGGCGGTTGATGATCTCGATGCCGGTGAGGTCGCCCTTGTGCACCGTGCGGTCGAAGGTCTGCCCGGCGAAGGCCTTCTGGTGGACGCTGCCGTCGGGGTTGCGGTCGAAGAAGCAGCCGAGCTCGGTCTCCAGCTCGCGGATGCGGACCTGCGCCTCCGTGACCAGGGTCCAGGCCAGCTCCTGGTTGTTGAGCCACTTGCCGCCCTCGATCGTGTCCATGAAGTGGCGCTCGACCGAATCGCCCGGGGCGAGGGCGACGTTGTAGCCGCCCTGGACCATGCGGGTGCAGCCGCACTTGCCGAGCAGCCCCTTGACCGCGACGGTGACCTCGAGGTCGGGGGCGGCCTTCTTGGCGTGGAGGGCGGCGAACAGGCCGGCGCCCCCGGAGCCCAGGATGAGGATGTCGGTCTCGATGGTCGTCGGCACGGTGCGCATCAGGCGGCTCCCAGGCTCTCGATGATGGCATCCCGCCGGCTGGCGACGTCGCGCTGGACCTCGGCGAAGAGCGAGCCGCCATGGGAATCCATGCCGACCAGGAGGGGTCCGAAGTCGCGGATCGCGAACTTCCACAGGCTCTCGGGGTGGAGGTCGTCGAGGTCGATGTCGTCGATCCGCTCGATCCAGGTCGTCTCCAGGGCGGCGGCGCCGCCCACGATGGCGAGGTAGGCGCCGCCCTGCGCGGCGAAGGCCTCCAGGGTCTTCGGCCCCATGCCGCCCTTGCCGACGATGAGGCGGACGCCCTCGCGCCGCATCAGGGCGTCGGTGAAGCGCTCCATCCGCATGGAGGTGGTGGTGCCGATGCAGAACGGCGCGTAGCCCACGGGCGCCTCGGGCGAGACCGGCACGCGGTGGACGTTGGGCGCGGTGTGGATGACCGCGTGGCCGGACAGGTCGAGATGGGTCCGGCGCTCCCGGTCGAACATGTGGATCAGGGTGGCGTCGCGGATGCCGAACAGGGTCTTGCGCAGGGTGACGGTGTCGCCGATCTTCAGGGCGCGGGCCTGCGCCGCGTCGATCGGCATGTCGAGAACGTGGTGCATGGCGCTGCCCTCCCGGCGGCCGCGTCTGTGAAGGCGTCTGGCGGCGTGCGCCGGGCTCAGTCGAAGGCGATGCCGCCGGGCGTGAAGGTCGCCCGGGCCCGGCGGGCCGAGTGGCACTGGATGTTCACCGCCACCGGGTTCTGGGTGATGTGGGTCGCGGCGACCTCGACATGGACCGCGAAGCTGGTGGAGCGGCCGCCGAGCCCTTGCGGGCCGATGCCGAGCTCGTTGACGGCGCGCGACAGCTCCGCCTCGATCCGGGCGCCCTCGGGATCGGAGCAGGCGGTGCGCAGCTTGCGGGTGGCCGCCACCTTGGCGAGGTGCATGCACAGGTCCGAGGTGCCGCCGATGCCGACGCCCACGATGGTCGGCGGGCAGACGCGGCCGCCGAGCTCAATCACCCGGTCGATGACGAAGCGCTTGACCGCGTTGATGCCGTCCGAGGGCAGGAGCATCTGCAGGAACGAGCCGTTCTCCGAGCCCGAGCCCTTGGGGATCATCTCCACCGACACGGTCTCGGGCCGGTCGTCGAAATCCACGTGGATGATCGGCACGCGGATACCGCAGGAGGTCTGCTCGTTCACGCGGGTGATCGGGTGGACCACGGAGGAGCGCAGGGAGTGCTCGGTGGTGGCCCGGGCGCAGCCGCGCCGGATGGCGGCCTTGAGGTCGATGCCCTCGACGCGCACGTCGCGCCCGATCACCACGTTGTAGATCGGGATGCCGGTGTCCTGGCAGAGGATGTTCCTGGTGCGCTCGGCCACCGCGATGTTCTCCACCATGGTGCCGAGGATCGCCCGGCCGGTGGCGCTGGTCTCGTCGCGGGCGAGATCCGCGAAGCCCGCCTTGATGTCCGGCGGCAGCAGCTTCAGGGCGCGGACGTAGAGGTCCTTGCACACCGCTTCGACTTCGGTGAGGTCGAGGTCCATGCCGGTCTCCTTTCAGGGGTTGGGCTCAGGCGCCGCCGAGCAGGAACAGGAGCCCCACCGCGAGGCCCGCCGCCACGCAGGCGGAGACGACGAGCGCCGTCCGCTCCCGGGCGACGAACCACTCCAGGGCCAGCACGCGCAGGCCCAGGACCATGTGCAGGGCGAGCGCGCTGACGAGGCCCCATTCGGCCGTGCGCACGAAGCCGTTATGGGTCAGCCCGAGGAAGCTCTCGAGGCGGTCGGCCCCCTGCAGCGCGGTGCCGAGGGCGATGAAGTGCATCGGCAGGAACAGCGCCAGGGCGATCCCCGAGAGGCGATGCAGCAGGGCGGCGGCGAAGCCCGCACGCGGACGGGCCGCCCGGAGGGCGCCGCGCCGCGGGCCGGCGGTCTGCGTCCCGGCGCTCATGCGACGTAGACCGCCAGCGCCGCCCGCAGGCCGAGGACGAGGAGGAGCGCCGCGACGGCGAGCATCGCCCCGTCGAGGGAGCGTCCGCGCCAGGACGTCCACTCCCGCAGGATGCTGCGCAGGCCGATGGGCGCGTGGATCGCCGCCGCCACCACGAAGAGGCCGTAGAACAGCAGGAAAGCGTGGTTGCCCTGCGTCCGGCCGAGGATCTCCCCGGCGGTGAGGCCGCCGCGCACGGCGTACAGGATCGTGCCGAGATGGACCGCCACCGCCACCGCCAGGATCACGGCGGTGCCGCGCTGCGCCACGTAGAGGAGCGGGCTCATGCCGACCTCCGGAAGTGCCGGACACCGAGCCGCTTCAGGGCGGACCGGGCGGTGGAGCGCTTCAGGCCCGCGATGGCGAAGGTCGGCGCCAGGGCCTTCGGGCAATGCTCGGTGCAGCTCATGTGGGTGTGGCAGGACTGGCAGCCCGCATCCCCGGACACGGCCTCCAGCCGCGCCTCCTGGCCCCGGTCGCGGACGTCGTTCACCAGGGTCCAGGCCCGGTTGAGGGCGGCCGGGCCGAGATAGTCCGGGTTCCAGGTGACCACGTCGCAGGCGGCGTAGCAGACGCCGCAATTGATGCACTCGATGCCGGCATCCACCGCCCGGCGCGCCGGCGAGTCCGGCGCCACCCGGGCGAAGTCCGCGGGCGGCGCGTCGCCGGGCTCGAAGGCGCCGTGGGCGGCCGTCCACTTCGCGAAGAACGGCTCCATGTCGACGGCCAGGTCCTTGATCACCGGCAGGTTGCGCAGGGGCTCGAGGGTCAGGCCGTCGTCGTCCGCCACCGCCGCGACCCGAGTGCGGCAGGTCCAGCGCGGGCGGCCGTTCACCGTCATGGCGCAGGAGCCGCACATGCCGACCCGGCAGGCGAAGCGGTAGGCGAGCGTCGGGTCCTGCGCGCGCTGGATCTCCGTGACCACGTCGAGGATGGTCTGGGCCGGGCGCCGCGCCACGGTGAAGGTCTGGAAGCCGTCGTCCCGCCGGATGCGCACCGTCAGCGCTTCGCCCGGCACGGCCTCGACCGTGGGGTCGGCCCGGGAGGGGGTGGGGACCGGAGCGTTCATGCCTCAGCGCTCCGCCTTGGCGACGGCACCGGGAAAGAACAGCTCGCCCTGGTCGGTGGCCTTGGCGGCCACGAGGCCGGCGCGGTTCATGTAGTCGAGATAGGCCAGCATGTTCAGGGGCGCGCTGGTCCACTGGGTCTGCGGCGCGCGGATGATCTCCACCGCCTCCGCCTCGGTGAGCCGGGCGTTCTCCGCCTTGATCCAGAGGGCGGCGACCCGGGCCGGCTCGGCCTTGATCAGCGCCAGGCTCTCCTCCAGGGCGGCCCGGAAGGCGGCCACGATCTTCGGGTTGGCGGTGACGAAGCGGCTGCTGGCCCAGACGAGGTTGAAGGTGTGCGGCCCCCCGAGGACGTCGTAGCTGTCGAGCACCTTGCGGGCCTTGGGGTCCTTCAGCTCCATCTCCTGGAACGGCGGCGACCCGAAATGCGCGGTGATCTCGGAGCGGCCGCCGAGCATCGCCGTCTGGGCGTCGGGATGGCCCATCGAGACCGTGAGGGGGTCGAGCTTGCCCTGCTGGCCCGGCCCGAAGGCCTTCTCGGCGGCCATCTGGAGGGTGATGGCCTGGATCGAGCTCTTCACCGTGGGCAGGGCGATCTTGTCCTTCTCGGTGAAGTCCTTGATCGACGTGACCGCCGGGTTCACGCTCACCAGCCAGAGCGGCATGGCGTTCAGGGCCGCCACGCCCCTGACCTGCAGGTTGCCCCGCGTGCGCCCCCAGATCGTGAGCATCGGCCCGACCCCGCCGGCGGCGAAGTCGAGGTTCCCCGAGAGCAGGGCCTCGTTCATGCCCGAGCCGCCGGTGAAGCGCAGCCACTCGGTCTTGAGCTCCAGCCCCTGCTGGCGGGCCTGCTTCTCGAGGAGCTTCTCTTCCTCCATCACGGTGAGCGGCAGGTAGGAGATGCCGAACTGCTTGGCGAGGCGCACCACGGAGGCCTCCGCCCGGGCGGATCCCGCGCCGGCCAGGAGGCTCGCGGAAAGACCCGCCGCGAGACCGGCCGAGAGCACGGCCGCGGCGCCGCAGAGCCGGACGAGACGGCCAAAAGCCACGAGACGGCCAAGTGCCATGGGTTCCTCCTGCGCAGGCCCGAATTCTCTGGTCCGGTGCCGAGCGCCACGATAGCCTCGTGCCGACCCCTGTCAACGGTCATATGTCATATACATGAGTTGTCGATGTCGAACCGCATGCGCGCCCCCGCCGATCCCGAGGCGTATCCCGACGTCCCGTCGCCGGACGCGGCCAAGGACGCGGCCAAGGACGCGGCCCGGGTCGAGCCCAAGCTCGAGGCCCGGGTCGAGCCCAAGGTCGAGGCCAAGATCGAGCCCAAGCTCGAACCCATGGCGTCGCTGATGACGGAACCCCTGGCGAGCCGCCCGCTCTACCTGCAGGCCCGCGACCTGCTGCTGCGCCGGATCGTGGACGGGACCTGGAAGCCGGGCGGCTACCTGCCGAGCGAGCCGCAGCTGGCCCTCGACCTCGGCGTCTCCATCGGGACGATCCGCAAGGCCATGGAGGACCTCGTCGGGCAAGGGCTGCTGGAGCGCCAGCACGGCCGCGGCACGCAGGTCGTGCCCCATTCGAGCGACCGGTCGCGCTTCCGCTTCCTGCGCTTCGTCCACGGCGACGGGCGGCCGTTCCGCCCCGTGGCCCGCGTCCTCTCGGCCGGGACCGCGCGGGCCGACGCGCAGGACCGGGCCGCCCTCGGGCTGGGGGCGGGCGCGCGGGTGCTGGTCCTGCTGCGGACCCGCAGCGAGGACGGCGTGCCGCTGATCTACGAGCGCATCGCGCTGCCGGCCGAACCCTTCGCCGCCCTGAAGCCGGAAGCCGGCGCCGAGATGCTGGAGGAGATCTACGTGCTCTACCAGGCACGCTGCGGCCAGACCGTGGCGCGGGCCCGGGACACGATCGCCACCGACCGGGCGGGCCCCGCCATGGCGGACGCCCTCGGCTGTGCGCCGGGCGCGCCCCTGCTGCTGGTGCGCCGGGTCGCGGTCGCCCTCACGGGCGACCCCATCGAGTATCGCCAGAGCTGGACGGCGGCGCTCGACTACCGCGCCGACCTCGACTGACGGAGCGGAGGCCGGTCGGGCCGCCTGGGCGGCGCGCGAAGCCCCCGTCCGCGCCCCTGAGGGATCGAACGGATCGGGTCCCGGACCCTCTCCGATCGCTCCCTTCGGCGCCTGTCACGCGCGGGTCCCACGCGGGCGGGGAGGCCCGGTCCGCCCGCGCCGATCGCAGCGGTCGACCGGACGCGGACTTACGCCTGCATGCCCCAGCGCTGCAGGGTGTGGCGCTCGATGGTCTGGAAGATCAGGTTCTCGACGCAGAGGCCGATGAGGATCACGGTCAGCAGCCCCGCGAAGACATTGGGGATGTCGAGCATGTTCTTGTTCTCGAAGATGAACCAGCCGAGGCCGCCCGAGCCCGAACTGACGCCGAAGACCAGCTCCGCCGCGATCAGGGTGCGCCAGGCGAAGGCCCAGCCGACCTTGAGGCCGGTGAGGATGCTGGGGAAGGCCGCCGGGATCAGGATCTTGGTGATCAGCCGGCCGCCGCGCAGACCGTAGTTGCGCCCGACCATCTTCAGGGTCCGGCTGACCGAGAGGAAGCCCGAATGGGTGTTGAGGGCGATGGCCCAGGTCACCGAATGGACCAGCACGAAGATCAGGCTGCCGTTGCCGAGGCCGAACCAGATCAGCGCCAGGGGCAGCAGCGCGATCGCCGGCAGGGGATTGAACATCGACGTCATCGTCTCGAGGAAGTCGGTGCCGATGCGCGAGCTGATCGCGATGCCGGTGAGCAGGGTCGCCAGCACGATCCCGAGGCCGTAGCCGATCAGCAGGACCTTGATCGAGCCCCAGGCCCGCAGCACCAGGGTGCCGTCCGCCACGCCCCGGCCGAAGGCCGCCACGGTGGCGGTGAAGGTCGGGAACAGCAGGTCGTTGTCGAGGAAGCGCCCGTAGGCCTCCCAGATCAGGGCCAGCACCGCCAGGATCACGAGCTTGCGCAGCCAGCCCTGGTTGTAGAGGCGCTCGACGGTCGAGAGCGGCTTCTCGACGACGGCGCCGCCATAGGCGCCGCCGGTCTCGCGGACGATCTCGGGACGGGCGGGCCGGAGGAGGACGGGTGACACGAGCGCCTTCGCAGTCCTAGACATTCTCCGCCTCCTGGATCTCTTCGGAAAACAGCATCTGATGGATGCGCTGCTCCAGCAGCAGGGTCTCCTGCGGCGAGCCGGCGGTGTTGAGCTCGGCCTTGACCTCGCCGGGATGCGGCGAGAGCAGGAGGATGCGCGAGCCGATCTTGATCGCCTCCGGGATCGAGTGCGTGACGAACAGCACCGTGAAGCGGGTCTCCTCCCACAGGGCCAGGAGCTCGTCCTGCATCCGCCGGCGGGTGAGCGCGTCCAGGGCCGCGAAGGGCTCGTCCATCAGCAGGATGTCGGGCTCCATCGCCATGCCGCGGGCGATGGCCACCCGCTGCTTCATGCCGCCCGACAGCATGTGCGGATAGCTGTCGGCGAAGGCCGAGAGGTTGACTTTGTCGATATAGTGCATGGCCCGCTCGTCGGCGGCCCGGCCCGACAGGCGTCCCGAGGCCTCGAGGGCGAAGGCGACGTTCTGGCGGACGGTCTTCCAGGGCAGGAGCTGGTCGAATTCCTGGAACACCATCATCCTGTCCGGGCCGGGCTCGGTGATGGCCTGGCCCTTGAGGCGGATCTGCCCCTCCGTCGGCGCCATGTAGCCGCCCACCGACTTCAGCAGGGTGGATTTCCCGCAGCCCGAGGGTCCGAGCAGGACGAAGCGGTCGCTCGGGAAGACCTGGAAGCTGACCCGGTAAGTCGCCGTGACGAGGTGGTGAGGGGTCTTGTACTGCAGCGTGACGCCGTCGATCTCGAGCAGCGGCACCGTGAAGGTCGAGGGCAAGCCTGTCACCAAGCTCATGGCATCCTCCCGTTAGCCACGCGTAGGGCGGCCGTGCTGATCTTGATGAGCGGTCTGGAGCCGCTTTGCCTTCGGACGTTCGTCCACCGGAGTTCCGGGTTCGCCGGAATCCGGTGTTCGCCGAAGCCCAGAACCGTCGGCCCCGGCAACATCGTTCGCCCGACTCCTCGATACCAAGCAGGATCCTTCCTGTAAATATAATAGCTATCTATTATAAGACAGGTTTTTATTCTTGTTCGACAGGGTTTCGGCGCCGCCGGCTGCCTCTGGGGCCGCGGCGCAGAGGCGTCCTCGGTGCCGATCCGACCCGGCAGGGCGCGCGCCGCACGCGGCGTGCCGCTGATCCGAAGCGCGCGCCGGAACCTGGTCGCTCCGCAGCACAGTCCGCCTCCGCACGATCCCCGATCGGCCAAGGATTAGAACCTGTTCTGCGATGTCTTCAAGTCTCGCGTGGCGAGATCTTCCAATCGGTCGAGTGCGCCGTCACGGGCTCTCGTCGAGACTTCGTTCTACGACACAGGCACTTGAGAAGAACCTTTTCGAGCGACCCCGATCCTGCGGGGCGCATCGTCCTGGTCCTGCTCGGGATATTCGGCCTCTGGGCCGCGAGCGACCGGCCGCGCGGCGGCGCGGCGCGCGCGGATCCGGGCACGACGCAGCGCATCCTGGAATAGGGTGGTACAGTACCCGGGGAGGCCGAAGCCGGTCCGCTCGCCCTGCAGGCCCTCGTCGCGCGCGAGGTCGCGCGGCGGACGCCCGTGCTCCGCTCCGTCGTCGAAGCCAATCCCTCGATCGTGTCCGGAACCGGTCCGCCGCGCGCGGCCGTGCCGGTCCCTTCAGCATCCCGAGCGCGTTGCCCGGTTCCCCATCGCTTCGCCGAGCCGGAGCAGCAGAGGCGTTTTCCGCGTGGATTCCTACTTCACCTCCTCCTTCCTGCTGTCGCTGCTGCAGATCGTCTGGATCGACATCATCCTGTCGGGTGACAACGCGGTGGTCATCGCCATGGCCTGCCGCGGCCTGCCCGAGCGGCAGCGGCGGATTGGCATCTTCGCGGGCGCCCTCGCGGCGGCCCTGCTGCGGATCTTCTTCGCCGTCATCATCTCGCAGCTGCTGGCGGTGCCGCTCTTGAAGGTGGTGGGCGGCCTCGTCCTGCTGCACATCGCCGTCAAGCTCGTCTGCGGAGAGGCGGAGGACGAGAGCGCCATCCAGGAGCATTCCAGCCTGCCCAGGGCGATCTGGACCATCGTGGTGGCGGATGCCGTCATGAGCTTCGACAACGTCGTGGCGGTGGCGGGGGCCGCCAAGGGGCACGACGCGCTCTTCATCATCGGCCTCGCCCTGTCGGTGCCGCTCCTGGTGGTCGGCGCCAGCCTGATCACCCGGCTGATCGACCGGTTCCCGATCCTGATCTGGTTCGGTGGCGGATTGCTGGGCTGGGTGGCCGGCGAGATGATCGGCACCGATCGGCTGGTCCAGCGGCACCTGAGCGAGGGGCTGCCCGCGGCCCTGCAGGGCGCCGTCCCGCACGCGATGGGCGCCCTCGGGGCCGCCCTCGTGGTCGGCATCGGCCTGCTGCTCAAGCGCCGATCCGAGCGGGCGATCGCGCGGCCGCCGTCGGCCGCCGTGGGCCGGGCCGAGGCGGACGTCCGCGGCAGCCGATCCGCAGCGCCCGCGTCGGGCCTCGGCCGCGGCGGAACGCAGACCTGAAAAAGCCCCGCCTCGGAGAGGCGGGGCCGATGGCTCCGGTCGTCAGGAGAGGGAGACGGGCCGTCAGGCGGCCAGCTTCACCGCCGAAGCCGGGGCGTTGTCGTTCACGACGATGAGCTCGCCCGCCGCGGTGACGGCGGCGTCCTTCGGGGTCAGCCGGTCGGCCACGAAGGCCACGAGCGCCACGTTGGCGGTACCGGCGAGGGCGACGAGAAGCAGAGCGGTCATGAAGGGCGGTCCCGAGTGGTGATGGCGTTGCAGCGCTTATGACGCGTCCCGCCGTTCCTTGGTATGCCAGATACGATATGCCAGATATACCAGTCTTGCATGGATGACGGCGCCGGCGCGACTGAAGCCTCTCTTCATTGCATTATGCTGCGCGATGCTGATCTCGCAACACGGTACTATTCTTCAGCATAGCCGGGTGGCGCGTGCTGGTCCGGGCGCGCCGCACTGCCTCAGAACACCGCGTGGTCGCCGCGCTCGGCGACCGCCTCGCCGCGGATCAGCTGGGCGTAATAGTCGAACAGCGTCTCCGACCCCGTGGCGGGGGTCATCGCGTCATCGTATCGGCCGGTGGCGGGATCGCGCACGAGCATGGACTCGGTGGCGTAGTAGCGGCCGATCCGGACGAGTTCGGCCTTGGCCGCCAGCGCCGGCACCCCGCGTCCGAGCGTCGCCAGGACGGCGACGATCCCGTCGAGCAGGGCGACCGGAACGTGCCGGAACCGCGGTTCGCGCCCGAGCAGCGCGAACAGTCGCTCGCCCTGCGCCCGCGGCGTGATGGCGTCGCCCGGTCCGCCGATCGGCAGCACGCGATTGCGCCGCACCGGGTCATCGAGGCAATCCGCGAGGTAGCGGCCCAGGTCCCCGTCACTGATCGGCCTGCAGGCCGTCAGGGTTCCGTCGCCGAAGACCAGGAAGGGCTTGCCGCGCTTCACGCGCTCGACTTGGCCCGAGAGGGATTTGAAGAAGGCCGTCGGCCGAACGATGGTGTAGGTGAGCCCCGAGGCGACCAGGACCGCTTCGAAGGCCAGCTTGGCCCGCTGAAAGGCGAGGATCGGCTTCTGGACGCAGATCGCCGACAGCAGGACGACATGGGTCACGCCGGCCGCCCGGCTCGCCTCCAGGGCGTTCCGCGACACGCCGTAATCGATCGCCCAGGCATCCGCGGGCAATCCGGTCCGCGACGCGAGACACGAGACCAGGACGTCGAACCGTTCGCCGCGGATGCCGTCGCGCGCCAACGACGCGGGATCCGCGAAGTCCACGATCCGTTCGGAGGCACCCGGGGGCGCTCGGGGCGGGTCGGCCGCACCGGTCGGGGGCGTGGGACCGTCCCGGCGCCGGACGAGGCAGACGACCGCATGCCCGCGGGCCACGAGCGCCCGCGCGGTGGCCCGTCCGATCGTGCCGGTCGCCCCCAGGAGGAGGACGCGGCGCGGCCCCGGGCCGTCCGGTCGATCCAGGCTCATGCGCGCGTCCTCCCGGTGCTCGGACATCCCCGGCGCCCGGCGTTTGTCGGGGATACGGGGGAACCGCTTATCCCGAAACGACGAACGCCAAGACAGACCCTAGCCGAACGGCACCGCATAGCCCTCCTCGACGACGCGGGCGAGCCGCCGGCGGTAGCTCTCAGAGGCCGGCATGTCGGGCGTCACGCGTCCGTCGCTGCGATCGCGCCCGCCGCCGGTTCCGGGATCAGGGCCAGCGGCGCCGCGGCCGGGGTCCGTCCCTCGGCCCTGGCCTCCGCGCAGAGCCCTCCCCGAACGTCCGGTCGTGGCCACGCCCGGCGCCGCCGACCCATCGGGCGCCCCCCCGGGAGCACGGGCTTGACTTATATCCATTTCGCATCTTAGTTAGATGCGAGATGGATATAAGGCTCCGTCGTGACCGAGGACGACTTTCTCCGCGCGTATGACCCCGCCGCCTTCCCGCGGCCGGCCCTCACCGTCGATCTCGTCCTGATGGGGCTGCGCGCCGGCCGCCCGGCCGTGCTCCTGACCCAGCGCACCCAGCACCCCCATGCCGGCCGCTGGGCGCTGCCCGGCAGCTTCGTGCGCCCCGACGAGACCCTGGACGGCGCGGCCGAGCGCGTGCTGCGCGAGAAGGCGGGGTTCGCCCCGGCGGCGGTGGCGGACACCCACCGGGAGCAGCTCTACACCTTCGGCGCCCTCGACCGCGACCCGCGCATGCGCATCGTCACCGTGGCCTATCTCGCGCTGATGCCGGAGGCCGCCTTCGCCCGGTCGCTGGCACAGGAGGCGGGGCTGTCGGCCGCCCTCCTCGCCGTGCCCTGGGCGGGCGAGGCGGGCGGCCCGGTCGCGGCCTTCGCACCGGGCGACCCCGACCGGGCGACGCCGCTGCGCCTCGCCTTCGACCACGCCGCGATCCTCGCCCTGGCGGTGCAGCGGATGCGGGGAAAGCTCGACTATTCCGACGTCGCCTTCGCGCTGCTGCCCGAGGCCTTCACCCTGCGCCAGTTGCAGGACGTGCACGAGGCGATCCTGGGCACCGCCCTGAACAAGCCCGCCTTCCGCCGCCGGATGCTCGACCGCGGCTGGCTCGTCCCCACCGGCACCCGCGTGGCCGGCACCTCGTTCCGGCCCGCCGAGCTCTACCGCTTCCAGAAACCGCTCTGATCCCAGTGCGCGCCCCACAGGAGGGTCCCATGGCTACGATCCGCAACCTTGGCCCGGTCGCCCAGCTCAGGAGCGAGGCGAGCAGCCACGTCATCCGCTACCGCAACGGCCGCATCCGGCAGAGCGGGCGGGGCCTCGTCTTCTGGTTCCGGCCGGAAACCGCGAGCATCAGCGAGGTGCCGATGGACGACCGGGAGATGACCCTGTTCGTGCGCGGCCGCAGCCGGGACTTCCAGACCGTGGTCGTGCAGGGGACGATCGGCTGGCGCGTCGTCGACCCGGAGCTGCTGGCGAGCCGCGTCGACTTCTCGCTCGGGCTTCGCACCGGCCGGCCGCAGGGCGAGCCGATCGAGCGGATCGAGGCGCGCCTCGGCGGCATCGCCGGTCAGGCCGTCCTGGAGGTGATCGGCGCCAGCCCGGTGGGCGCCCTCCTGGATGCCGGGCCCGAGCCCCTGCGCCTGAGCCTCGAGGCGGTGCTGGGGACGGCCCCGGCCCTGGCGGAGATCGGCCTCGCGGTGGTTTCGGTGCGGCTCACCAACCTGGCGCCGTCGAGCGAGCTGGAGCGCGCCCTGCAGACGCCCACCTTCGAGGCCCTGCAGCAGAAGGCGGATGCGGCGACCTTCGCCCGGCGCGCCCTGGCGGTGGAGAAGGAGCGGGCCATCGCGGAGAACGAGCTGGAGACCCGGACGGAGCTGGCCCGGCAGGAAGCGCTGCTCATCGCGCGGGAGGCGGAGAACGCCCGCGACCGCGCGGCGGGCCTCGCCGAGGCGACAGGGCTGGCGGCGGCGGCGGAGGCCGAGCGCATCCGTCTCGTCGAGGGCGCCCAGGCCGAGGCCGAGCAGCGCCGGGCCGCGATCTACCGCGACCTTCCGCCGGCCGTGCTCCTCGGACTGGCCGCCCGCGAACTCGCGGGCAAGCTGGAGACCATCGAGCACGTCAACGTCACGCCGGACCTGCTGGCGAGCGCCCTCGGGGCATTCCGCAGCGCGGCCCCGCCGGTCGCACCCCCCGCCCCGCCCCGCTGAGGACGTGCCATGGCGGTCATCACCCCGCGCGCCGTGTTCGTCGTCCGCGAGACCGATTACGAGGCCCTGCTCGCCCGGCACGCCACCCGCGGCCAGGCCCGGTTCTTCCTGGAGAGCCGCGGCCAGAGCCTCGCGGAGGTCGAGGACCGGCACGCCCGCTTCCACGCCGTGCTCGGCCAGGCGCGGGCCGCGGTGCCGGGGGACTGGCGGCAGGCGCTGGCCCGGCGCATCGACCTCGACCGCTTCCTGTTCGCCCCCGAGGACGTCGTCGTCACGGTGGGCCAGGACGGCCTCGTCGCCAACGTGGCGAAGTACCTGCGCGCACAGCCGGTGATCGGCGTCAATCCGGCCCCCGACCTCTACGACGGCGCCCTCGCGCGGGTCGCGGTGGAACGCCTGCGCACCCTGCTCCCGGCCAGCGCCGCGGGAGCGGCCCCGGTGGAGCGGCGCACCATGGTGCAGGCCGCCCTCGACGGCGGCCAGCGGCTCGTGGCCCTGAACGAGATCTTCGTCGGCCACCGCAGCCATCAATCCGCGCGCTACCGGATCGCGGTCGACGGCACCGCCGAGGACCAGTCGTCGAGCGGCCTCATCGTGGCCTCGGGCACCGGCCTGACCGGCTGGGCCCGCTCGATCGGCGAGGCGACGCACCTCACCGTCGGGATCGGCGCGGAGGAAGCGGCGGTCGGCTACTGGGTGCGCGAGCCGTTCCCGAGCGTCGCCACCGGGACGACCCTTCGGGCGGGCCGGCTCGCCGGGGCCGTCCTCGCCGTCACGTCACGGATGAACGAGGGCGGCGTGGTCTTCGCCGACGGCATCGAGCAGGACTTCCTCGCCTTCGACTGGGGCCGCCGGGTGGACCTCGGGCCGGCGGAGCGGGCCCTGACCCTGGTGGTCGGCTAGGGCTGCGGCACGGGCCTGGGGCAATCCCAGGCCATCGCCCCCCCGCCGGATCGGGCGGAGGCCTGGCCGGGACAGGCCCGTCCCGCGCGACGAACGCCCCCGTTCAGGCGGCCCGGATGGTCGCGAGGAAGCGTCCGACTTCCTGGTTCAGCTGCTCGGCCTGGCGCGAGAGGTCCGACGCCGCGCCGAGGACCTGGCTGGCGGCGGCGCCGGTCTCCTCGGCCGCAGAGGCCACACCGGAGATGTTGCTGGTGACCTCGCCCGCGCCCGCCGCGGCCTGGTTCACGTTCCGGACGATCTCCTGCGTGGCCGCTCCCTGCTGCTCGACGGCGGCCGCGATCGACGCGGCCACGCCGCTGATCTCCTGGATCCGACCGGCGATCCCGCCGATCGACGTCACGGCCCGCCGGGTCGACGCCTGGATCTGCCCGATCTGCTGCGAGATCTCGTTCGTCGCCTCCGCGGTCTGCTGCGCCAGGACCTTCACCTCGGAGGCCACGACGGTGAAGCCGAGGCCGGCCTCGCCGGCGCGGGCCGCCTCGATGGTCGCATTCAGCGCCAGGAGGTTGGTCTGGCGGGCGATCGACGCGATCAACCCGACCACGTCCCCGATCCGCGTGACGGCCGCGCTCAGGTCCCTCACCAGGGTCGCGGTCTCATCCGCCTCGCCGACGGCGGCCCGGGCCAGCTGGGCCGAGCCGGTGACCTGCCGGCCGATTTCCTGGACCGACGAGCCGAGCTCCTCGGCGGCCGCGGCGACGGTGCCGACGTTCGAGGTGGCTTCCTCGGCGGCGGCGGCAACGGTCGTCGACTGGCTGGCGGTCTCGGTCGCGGTGGTGGTCATCGCCTGCGCGGTGGCCTGGAGTTCGGTGGCCGCCGAGGAGACCAGGCCGATGACGCCACCGACGGCCGACTCGAAGGCGTCGGCCATCTGGTACATCCCGGCCCTGCGCTGCGCCTCGGCGCTCAGGCGCGCCTGCGCCGTCTCGGCCTCCAGCACGCGCGTGCGGATCAGGTTGTCCTTGAAGACCTGCACGGCGCCGATCATGCGCCCGACCTCGTCGGCCCTTTGCGCGGCCGGGACCGCCTGGTCGAGATGGCCGGCGGCCAGCCCTTCCATCGCGCGCGTCAGGGTGTCGACGGGCCGTGCCACGCCGCGTCCGATCAGCGTCGCCAGGATCCCCAGCAGGATCGCGGCCACGATCGCGGCGCCGAACAGCCGCACCAGGGTCGGCCGGAGCTGGGCCGCCGTGTCGTCGGCGTAGATGCCCGAGCCGATGATCCAGCCCCAGGGCTCGAACCCCTGGACATACGAGATCTTGGCGACCGGAGCCGCGACGCCGGGCTTCGACCACATGTAGGGGACGAAGCCGGCCCCGGATTGGCGGACCCGCGCGACCATCTCGGCGAAGAGAGGCTTGCCGGTGGGATCGGTGATTCCGCCGATGTCCTTGCCGATGAGCTCGGCCTTGGGGTGCAGCACCATGCGGGGCTGCATGTCCTGGATCCAGAAATACTCGCTGCCGGCGTAGTGCAACCCGCGCACCGCCGCCACGGCCGCCGCCTGCGCCGCCGCGCGGTCCATCCGGCCGGCGCGCGCCTCCCCCTCGAAATACGACAGGACGCCGTGAGCGGTCTCCACGAGATCGCGCGTCTTCATCTCACGGGCGTCCGTGATCGCCTGCGAGAGATCCCAGGCCGACAGGCCGATCAGCGCGGCCATGCACAGGAGGGCCGTGACGGTGATGAGTTGGATTCGCGTACCGATGCGGAAGGTCATGGATGCCTGGACTCTGGAGATGCCTGGATTCTGGACTGGGCCCGCAGGCGGCGGACGGGCCTTGGCCCGCCGGCCGCCTGCGTTGCGATGGATGTCTGAAGGGGCGAGAGCCGCACGCCACCGGCGCGCGGCGCGATGTCCTCACGCGGAGGCGAGCGGGACGGTCTGGTCCTTGATCCGGATGAGCGTGCGCCGATCCCGGCAACGCCGCGTCATGATGAGGCTCGGGTTTCGGGGTCCCCGTTCCGAGGACGCGGCGTGCCGACGGACTGACGGGGCATCCTCAGGCCGCCATCTTCGTGTCGGTGAGAAAGGCCAGGAAGTCGCCGTGGGGCAGCGGGCGGCTGACGTGATAGCCCTGCACCTGCCCGCACTGCTCGGCCGCCACGAAGGCGTATTGCTCGGCGGTCTCGACCCCCTCGACCGTCGTCGCCATGCCGAGGCAGGCCCCCATGGTGATGATGGCCCGAACGATGGCCGCGCTCTCGGGATCCGAGGGCAGCTGGCGGACGAACGAACGATCGATCTTGATCTTGGAGAACGGAAAGCGGCGCAGGTAGCTCAGGGACGAGTAGCCGGTGCCGAAATCGTCCATGGCGAGGCCGACCCCGATGGCTTTGAGCTTGGTCAGCATCGCGAGGGTGCGGGTCTCGTCGTCGAGCATCACCCCCTCGGTGATCTCCAGCTCGAGCCGGTTCGCGGGGAGTCCCGTCGTCTCCAGGACGGCGGCCACCATCTCGGGAAGCCGGTCGTCCCGGAACTGAACCGGCGAGAGATTGACGGCGATCTTGATCGTGCCGGCCCAGGCCGCCGCATGGGTGCAGGCGGTCCGCAGCACCCAGGCCCCGAGGGGCATGATGAGGCCGGTCTCTTCCGCGAGGGGAATGAAGTCGGCCGGGGCGACGAGCCCCTGCTCGGGATGGCGCCAGCGCACCAGGGCCTCCGCCGCCGTGACCACGCCCGTCTGCGAGTCGACGAGGGGCTGGTAGTGCACCTCGAACTCGCCGGCCTCCAGGGCGCGGCGCATGTCGGCCTCGAGGCGGCTGCGCGCCTGCATCCGCTCGGCCAGCGCCGGCTCGAACATCCGGAAGGTCGCCCTGCCCTCGGCCTTGGCCTTGTAGAGGGCAAGGTCGGCGTTGCGCAGCAGGGCGTCGGGCTCACGGCCGTCCTGGACGGCGATCGCGACACCGACGCTGACGCCGACATGGACCAGCTGGCCGTCCAGCAGGAAGGCGCGGTCGATCGCCTCGACGATCCGCGCGGCGATGGCCTCCGGCCCGGGCGCGCCCGCGCGGTCCAGGAGGAGGATCGCGAACTCGTCGCCCCCGAGGCGCGCGACGACGTCGGCCTCGCCGACGGCCGCCTGCAGGCGGGCCGCGACCTTGCGCAGGAGCTCGTCGCCCATCCCGTGCCCGAGCGTGTCGTTGACGAACTTGAAGCGGTCGAGGTCGAGCATCAGGACGGCAAAACCACGCTCCTGCTCGCGCAGGGCGGCGGCGTGGTGAGCCAGCAGATCGCCGAAGCGGGCCCGGTTCGGCAGGCCCGTCACGGTATCGGTGAAGGCGAGCGTGCGCAGCCGGGCCTCGGAGCGCAGGCGCTCGCGCTGATCGCGGAAGGCGACGACCGTCTGGCGCTTGTGCCCGAGCATGATGTCCTTGCGCAGGACCCGCACCGGGACGCCCTGGCCGTCCGCGTCGATGAGCTCGGCGTCGCGCTCCTCCTGCTCGGGCAGGTCGGCCAGCATCAATCCCGGCAGCATCCGGGTAATGCTGGAACCGATGAGCGCGCTCTGGCTCCGGCCGGACAGCAGTTCCAGGCTTCGATTGGCGGTGGTGATGGTGTCGTCCTCGCAGACGGCGAGCCCCTCGAGGGCCAGGCTCGCCAGCTCGCGCAGGCGCTCGCGGTCGCGACGCAGCTGCGCGCGGGCCGCCAAGGTCATGCGCAGGCCGACGAAGGCCAGCACCAGCAGGCCGATCGAGATCGCGGCGATGATCGGCGCGATCGTCGACGGCGCGATGGCCGTCGCCGGCAGTTGGACCTCGGGGTCGTAGACCAGCGTCGCCGCGGTCATGCCGCAGAGGTGCAGGACGATGATCGAGCCGAGGAGAAGGGGGACGGCGCCCCGGCGCCACAGGCGATTGCGCTCGCCCGCCGCGATGAGGGCAAGGCCGGAGAGGACGAGGCTGATCAGGACGGACGCGCCCACCAGGCCCATGTCCCAGGAGACATGGCCGGTCACGCGATACGACGCTTGCCCGACATAGTGCAGGGCCGCGATCCCGAGGCCCAGGATCACGCCCGCGGCAAATCGGCGGAGACGGCTTCGCTGACCCAGGGACAGCTGGACCCCGGCGCCGATGCCGCCGATCACCAGGAGCAGGGAGACGGCCGTGAGGATCGGCTCGAAGCCGGATGCCATGCCGGGCTGGAACGCCAGCAAGGCGATCATGTGCGTGGCCCAGGCGGTACACCCGGACGCGACGATGCTGGAAATCCCCCACTTGAGACGCGTCAGGCCCTCCGCCCGTGCGGCGTGGGTGGCAATGGCGGACGCGGCGTAGATGCCAATCGAACAGACCAGAGCCGCAGCGAGTAAGAGCTGCTGGTCATGCCTTTGAGTAACACACGTTAAAAGCGCCTGCATGGCCACCTCACTGCTTAGGGTCTGAGCCGGCAGGGGTTAAGCCTTCGAAAAAATTCCCAACTGTTTACTCAGAGAAAACATCCGGAAACACTTTTTTCACCTTCAATGCAGCTTCGTTTTACGTCGAGCAGAGTGCGACATTGTGAACGTCGAAGATGTCCCGTCCGATGCCGGCCATAAAGATGAAGGGTCAGTGCTCGGCTCCCGAGGCCCCGGCGGGATCGTCGCCCCGCGCGGGCGACGCGCCGTCCCAGGCGGTCCGGACCGGGCCGGTCGCGGTATCCGGCTTTGACTCGCCGATGAAGATGACCACCGGACCGTGTTCGGCCCGTCGCGGGTCGTAGAAATCGAGCAGCGCGGGGGACCGATGCTGGAAGAAATCCGGAGTCAGGCCCTCCCGGCGCAGCAGGTGGTCGATGACGACCTGATCCCCGTGCACGGCGTTCGGCACCGGTCCGCAGGAACCGGCCGCCATCCAGCGCTCCGGCTCGGCCGCGAAGGCGGCGTAGAGGAAATCCAGTTCGCCGCCCTGCCACCGCAGCAGGGCGCTGGAGAGGCGGCCCTTGTGGAAGTAATCCTCCATGGCGGTGAGGCCCGGCTCCGCCAGGGCATCGGCCGGCCCGGTGAGGACGGTGTCGAGGTCGCAGAGCAGCGTCGGTCCGCGCGTGAGCCCGGGGCGGAACGCCTCCATCTTCGCCCACCAAGCCGGCCAGTCGTGCCGGAGCGGCACGCGCTCCACGCCGGCCACGGCCAGGGGCAGGTCCGTGAGGCAGAGGATCCGGTCGAAGGCCGGGGCATGGCGGCGCACGCCCCGGGCGAGGCGCTCGACCCAGGCGGCGTCGTAGCGGCCGCCGCTCTTCAGGACGGTGATGAGTGTCGTCATCGGATGGGCACGATCCTGGGCGGGGCGGTCGGAGAGGACTGGGAAGTCGGGCGTCGGCGATCAGGAATGGCAAGGATGGAGGCGGAGGTGCCCGGCCGCCTCGGCCTGCCGGAACCAGGCGCGCTCGGCCGTCCAGGGATGGCCGGGCCAGCCGTCGAAGCCGAAGCCATGCGCCGCGACCGGACCGCGCCGGAGGGGGCGGCCCAGGAGGAAGGCCAGCGTCACCAGGAAGCCGGTGCTCGGGTTCGGCCGCCCGGCCGGTCCAGGGTCGGTGGTGACGGGTGCGAGCCGGAGCCGTGCCGCCTGATGCAGGTCCTCGGGTAGGATGTGGACGGGTTTGCCCAGAGGGGCCAGCAGCTCCAGCACCTCGCGGGTCCAGCACACCTGTTCGGGGCGGTTCTGCTCCGCCGGCAGCATCGGGAACGGCAGGATGAAGGCATCCGCACACCGGACCACCGGGCGGTCGAGGAAGCGCGGATCGCGGAGCCACTCGCGCATCTGCCCGCCCCGATTGACCAGGGCGAGATGGGTGACCCGGACGCCGGCGCGGCCGCCGAAGCCCGGCGCGTTGTTGAAGCGCACGACGCAGGACGCCGCGTCGATCGCGGCGGCGGCATCGAGGCCCGGCGCGTTGCCGACGATGGCGAGCGGTCCCGAGGCGGCGGGGAACAGGTCGAGCCTGCGCGGGGAGTCGACCGGGAGGTCCACTTGGTAGAAGTCCGATGGCGGCAGGGGTTCGCGGAGCAGCGGACGTATGGCGCCGGCCCGGCGCGGCAAGGTCCGTTCGGATCCTTCCGCTACAGGCCGAGTCGATTGGTGCAGAGTCAGTTGATGAAAGCAGACCGTCTCCGGTGAGCGCCGGGATGTCCGCGATGAGACGAAGGGTCCGGGACCGATGATGCGCCGATGCTTCGTCTGCGCGGCCGACATGCTCGGGCCGAGCAGCCGTACCCTCGCCTACCCGAACGGGCGGGTCAGGACGTTTCCCATCGCCTGCGGCGCCTGCGGCCTCCTGCTGGAGGTGGCGGCCGATCCGGCGGAATGCCGGGCGCACCTGGCCGCGCAGCTCGCCGGCCCGGTCTTCGACCCCGACCCGGATGCGCCCTACGGCCTCGACCTCTACACCCTGCGCAGTGCCGCGACCGGCCACGGGCGCGGCGTCCGGCCCCGTGACGCGGCAGGGCGCGCGGCGCTCAGCCGGCCACACGACCGGCACGCCGCATGCGCGGCGCTCTACGCCCTCGACCGGGCGGCGGGGCGGCCCGTCTCCCTCGGCCTGCTCTGCCGCCCCGACGCCGTGGAGGCTGTCCTGGCGACGCTCGCGGTCCATGCGGCCTGGACCGACGACGTCGTGATCCTCGCCGATGCCGAGGCGCGTCCGCCGGGTGTGGTGCCGGCCACCGCGTTCCCGCGGGGCGCCGTTCGGGTGGGGGCCCGGCCCCTGGGGCAGGACTTCGCAGCCCAGCGCAACGCCCTTCAGGACCTCGCCCGCCATCCCTGGATGCTGCAGCTCGACGCCGACGAGACCCTGTCCGCCGAGGCCGGCCGGCGGCTGCCGGCGCTGGCGGCCCTGGCCGAGGCGGGGGATGTCGTCTCCATCGGATTGGCGCGCCGGAACCACGTCGACGGCCGCCTCTCGGACGTCTACCCGGACGTCCAGTACCGGCTGAACCGCCGGTCCGTGCGCTATGCCGGCCGCGTGCACGAGCGGCCGGTGCTCGACGGCGGCTGGCCGCGCAGCCTCATCGCCCTGCACGGGACGATCGCGCATCATCTCGACCGGGCCCACGTCCTGGCGCGCTCGCGGCGCTACGAGCGCCTCGCGCCCGGGCACGGGCGCCCCGAGGAGGAAGCCGCGCTGCTGCGCCCCTACCGGGACTGAGGCGCCGAAGCGCGCCGGCGCGGACCGGTTCGGGCCGCCGCGACGGCGCGGGCGTAGAGGTCGAGGGTCTCGCGCCCCAGGACCTCCCGGGTGAAGCGGCCGGATGCCGCCAGCGCCCGCCCCCGGTAGGCCGCGCGCAGAGCCGGATCGGCGAGGAGCGGACGCAGGGCCTCCGCCAGGGCCGCGCCGGTGGCCTCCGGCGCCAGGGGCCCTGCACCCGGCGCCCCCACGAAGGCGCGGGCGCTTGCGTCCGCGGCGCAGGCCACCACCGGCCGGCCATAGGCGAGGGCCTCCTGGTAGACGAGACCGAAGCTCTCGTAGCGGGAGGGGGCGAGCACCGCGTGGGCCTCCGCATAGGCCTGGGCCAGGGCCCCGGCCGGGACCCGACCGCGGGCGTGGATGCGGGCACGGGCCGCCTCGGGCAGGTCGCCCGGCAGATCCTCCGGGGGCACGCCGATCAGGTCCAGGCGGAAGGGAGGACCGGCGCCCCGCTCCGCCGCGTCGGCCAGGATCGCAATCGCGCCGAGGAGCGCGTCGAAGCCCTTGCGCGCCTCCGCCCGGCCCACGAAGAGCAGGCGCACCGGCCCGGTCTCGTCCGGATAGGAGGCCCCGCGCGCCGCGGCCGTGATCTCCGGCGGAAGGCTAAGGCCGATCACCGCCTCCGGCTGCCGTCCCGACAGGCCATAGGCCCGGGCGATCACCGCCCCGTGCGCGGCGGTGTTGGCGATGAGGCCGGCGCTGCCCCGGGCCTGGGCGCGCTCCAGGGCGTCGGCGGCCGCACCGTCGAGGCGGTCGCGCAGGCTGGCGGGGGCGTCCCGGGTGAAGGCGGCAGGCGTCGAGCTTCGCGTGATCAGCGGGAGGTCCCGGCGCCCGGCCAGCAAGGCGGCGGGGGCGTACCAGTTCGTGGCTTCCGCGACGTCGAACGGCTGGCGGGCATGCGCCGCCAGGACGGCGCGGCGGAAGGCGAGCGGCGCGGCGAGGTGCCCCGCGGCCCCCCAGCGGCGCAGGCGCGCCAGCCCGCCGCCGGGCGGAAGGGCGAGGCCCGCCACCGTGACGCCCCCGCGGCGCTCGCCACCGGTCCGGTCGAGGCTGAAGACCGTGACGTCTGCGCCGGACCCGGCGAGGCTCTCGGCGATCTCGCGGGCCGCGGTCGAGAGGCCGCTCGGGGCCGGCGGGTAGTCCCAGGCGAGGAGGGCGACGCGCATCAGGCGGCCAGCAGGCGCCGGTAGAGGGCGAGGTAGTCGGCCGCCATGCGCTCGGCGGTGAAGCGCGCCTCGAAGCGCCGGCGAATCCGGGTCCGGTCGAGCTCACCGATCCGGGCCAGGGCGGCCACCGCATCCGCCTCGGAAGCGACGATGAAGCCGGTCACGCCGTCCTCGACGATCTCCGGCACGGAGCCGCGGTTCCAGGCCACCACGGGCGTGCCGCAGGCCATCGC
This sequence comes from Methylobacterium sp. V23, assembly GCF_002917135.1. Taxonomy (NCBI): domain Bacteria; kingdom Pseudomonadati; phylum Pseudomonadota; class Alphaproteobacteria; order Hyphomicrobiales; family Methylobacteriaceae; genus Methylobacterium; species Methylobacterium sp. V23. Next base: position 21,418 of record NZ_PDHT01000023.1, on the reverse strand, counting down.
CTCGATCATCACCAGGCCGAAGGGCTCCGGCCAGTCGATGGGGAAGAGGAGCGCCCGCGCGCTCCCCAGGAGGTCGGCCTTCCGGGCATCGTCCACGGGCCCGAGATAGGCGGCGTCCTCCCCCAGGAGCGGGCGCACCCGGTGCTCGAAATAGTCGGGATTGCCGACATCGATCGTGCCCCCGAGCCGGATCGGCAGGCCGGCGGCGCGCGCGACCCGGATCGCCGTGTCGGGCCGCTTCTGGTCGGTCATCCGGCCCACGAAGGCGACGTGCGGGCCGGGCTGCGTGCTCAGGGCGTAGCGGTCGCGCGCGAGGCCGTGATGCACGATCCCGGCCCGGTTCGCCGGGGGGATGCCGGCCGCCTGCGCCGCCGAGATCGCCGCCACCGGCAGGTCGGGGAAGCCCGCGAAGAACAGTTCCCGGTCGAGTTCGTCCACCCGCCAGTGCACCGTCGTCAGGCTGTGCCGCCGGCGCGCGCCAAGGAGCGCCGCATGGGCGAACTCGCCGTGGCAATGCACGATGTCGAACTGGTCGAGCCGGGACCGCAGCGCTTCCAGTTGCAGGGCGTCCAGGGCTGCCGGGACGCCCGGCGCCACCCGCCCGTGACGCTGCTCCAGGGCCGCGAGGCTCGGCTGGTCGCCGATGCGCGGCAAACCTGTCGCACTGTCGGACGGCGCGAAGAGCGTTACCTCCACCCCTAGGTCAACCAGTGCTGTGCTGAGGTCATGTATCACCCTCTCCGTGCCGCCGTGGTGCCTGGGGGGAACGGGGAATATGTTGGGGGCGACTTGGGCAACACGAATCACGGTATGTACTTCCCCGATAACGCTTCTTTGTCTGAATTCTGTTTGTCAGAAGACGCTTGAGTTGCAAGCGGCCTGATGTTTGTCTTGCATATCGCCCTGCAGGGCTGCCTTCGCGGCGGCGGGGTCGTGTTCGGTCTGACCGCCGATACGGGTGGCCACATCCGCTACCTGCTCGATCTGGTGGCCGCTTCGTCCCAGGATGACCGCATCGCGCGGATCGTGATCGCGACGCGCCTGTTCCGCGGCGCGCTCGGCCCGGACTACGCCGTGCCCGAAGAGCGGATCTCCGACAAGGTCACGCTCGTGCGGCTCGCGAGCACGTCAGCGGATTACCGCTCGAAGGAGGAGATGCACGCGGAGGTCGACAGCTTCGCGCGCAACCTCATGGCCTGGATCGCGGCCCAGCCGCAGCCCCCCGACCTGATCCACGCCCACTACGCCGATGCCGCCTCCGTGGCGACGATCGTCGAGGATGCCCTCGGCATTCCCTTCGTGTTCACGGCCCATTCCCTCGGGCGGGTCAAGGCATCGATGCTCGGCCACGGCGCCGAAGCCTGCCCCGAGCTCGCCCGCCGCATCGGCGCCGAGGAGGGCGCGCTCGCGCGCGCAAGCCTCGTCGTCGCCTCGTCCCGCGACGAGGCCGAGGTGCAGTATGCCGGGTATGCGGCCTACGACCCGGGTCGCATCCGCGTCCTGCCGCCGGGCAGCGACCTGGCCCGGTTCGCGGCGGCCGAACCTCTGCCGCGCGTGGACGCCACCATCGACCGCTTCCTGCAGGATCCGGGCAAGCCGGTGCTGCTCGCCCTCGCCCGGCCGGTGGCGCGCAAGAACCTCGGCGCCCTGGTCCGGGCCTACGGCGAGAGCCCCGCCCTGCAGGCGCGGGCCAACCTCGTCCTGATGGCCGGGACCCGCGAGGACATCGATACCCTCGACGGCGACATGGCCGGCACCATGCGGGAAATCCTGGTGCTGATCGACCGCTACGACCTCTACGGGCGGGTGGCCTATCCCAAGACCCACGGGCCGGAGGACGTCCCGGCCCTCTACGCCTATGCCCGCGCGCGCGGCGGCCTCTTCGTCAATCCCGCCCTCAACGAGCCCTTCGGCCTGACCCTGCTGGAGGCCTCGGCCGCGGGCCTGCCGCTGGTGGCCACCGACAGCGGCGGCCCCAACGACATCGTGGAGACCTGCGGCAACGGGCTCCTCGTCGATCCGCGCACCCCCGACGCCATCGCGGCGGCGTGCCTGCGCATCCTGGACGATCCCGCCCTCTATGCCCGCTGCGTGGCGGGGGGCGCCCGCGCGGCCGCCGCCTACGACTGGGACCGGCACGCCGCGCGCTACCACGACCTGCTGCGGGCGCTGCTCGTCCCGATCCCACCGCTGGCGGATGCGCGTCAGCTCCTCGTCTGCGACATCGACAACACCCTGGTGGGCTGCGAGGCGGCGCTCGGCATCTTCCGGCGCTGGCGCAGCCGGCAGGCGGGGCTCGCCTTCGGGGTCGCCACCGGCCGCTCGTTCCACAGCGCCATGGCGATCCTGGAGCAGCAGGCCAGTCCACGCCCCCAGGTGATGATCACCTCGGTGGGATCGGAGATCTACCACCTCGACCCCAACGGCGTGACCTACACGTTCGATGCCGCCTGGCGCGCCACCGTCTCGGCCGGCTGGGACCGGGCGGAGGTGCGCGCGGCGCTCGCCGATCTCGACGGCCTCGTGCCCCAGGGGCCCCTGGAGCAGCGCGGGCACAAGCTCAGCTATTTCGGGGATGCGGCGACCGCCCAGAGGGTCCGCGCAGGGCTCGCCCGGGCGGGACTGTCCGCGAGCGTGATCCACAGCCACGGCCTCTACCTCGACGTCCTGCCGGAGGCGGCCTCGAAGGGCACGGCGGTGGGCCATGTCCGAGCCCTCTACGGCCTGCCGGAGCAGGCGGTGTTCGTGGCCGGCGACTCGGGCAACGACGTCGAGATGCTGCGCGCCCAGGCCCAGGCGATCATCGTGGCCAACTACTCCGACGATCTCGCCAGCAACGCCGCCCTGCAGCACTCCTACGTCGCCCGGGCCTCGCACGCCCGCGGCATCATCGAGGGCGTCGGCCATTTCCGCCGGATGCTGGCCGATGCCGGCTGAGCCGTCCGCCGGACCATCCAGCGGGGCATCCGGCGGTCTGGGCGTGAGCGTGCTCACCCTGGTGCGCGGCCGGGCCGACCGCCTGCGCAACCTGATGGCGGGGCTGGCGCGCCAGTCCGTGCGCCCGGGCGAACTGGTGATCGCCTGGATGCAGCCGGAGCGCGCGCCCGACCTGCCGGACCCGGGCTGCCCCGTGCGCCACTGCCACGTGGCCGGAGAGCCGCTCCCCCTCGCCGCCGCCCGCAACCGCGCGGCCGAGGCTGCCGCGGGCGAGCTGCTGATCTTCCTCGACGTGGACTGCATCCCCTCCCCCACCGTGGTTGAGGCCTACCGGCGTGCGGCGGGGGAGACCGACGGCCTGTTCCTCGGCGAGGTCCTGTACCTGCCCACGGGGCTGAGCCCGGAAGCGGCCACCGACGAAGCGGCGCTGGCCCGGCTCGGCCGGACCCATCCGGCGCGCCCCTCGGTCCCGCCGGAGGGCCTGCACCGGGAGGCCGATCCCGGCCAGCTCTGGGGGCTGTCCTTCGCGCTCCCGGCCCGGTCCTGGCGCGCCGTCGGCGGCATGGACGAGGCCTATCGCGGCTATGGCGGCGAGGAGACCGACCTCGCCGCGCGCCTCGCGGCCTCCGGGCTGCCGACCTACTGGGTTGGGGGCGCCCGGGCCTACCACCAGCACCATCCCGTCCACGTGCCGCCGCTGCAGCACTTCGATTCCATCCTCGCCAACGCCGCCCGCTTCCGGCACACGCACGGGCGCTGGTGCATGACCTACTGGCTCGACCAGTTCCGGGCCGCCGGGCTGATCGACTGGGCCGACGACGCCCCCGCGATCCGGGTCCTGCGCCGGCCGGCGGCCCCTGAGATCGCCGCCGCCCTGAAACCCGACGCCCTGTTCTCCTGACGGATCGCGAACCCGACAGCCATGAAGAAACCCATTGCGTTCTTCGTCCATCACCAGGGACGCGGCCACGCCAACCGCACGATGGCGGTGGCCGCCGCCTTCGCCCAGGACCGGCCCGTCTCCGTCCTCACCGCCGGCCCGCAGCTCTTCGACGGGTTCTCCCGCGACATCGAGATCGTGCCGCTGCCGAACATGATCGGCGCCGAGGTGCCGACGCCGCGTCTCTACGCGGAGCCGACGCCCCAGGTCATGCACTGCGTGCCGCTCGGCCTCATCGCGATGCGCCGGACCATGCGGCGCATCCTCGACCATCTCGACGAGCGCGACGTCGGCCTGTTCGTGGTCGACGTCTCGGCGGAGATCGCGCTGCTGGCGCGCATCGCCAGCGTGCCGGCGGTGCAGATCCGGATGCACGGCGACCGCACCGATATCGGCCATGTGGGCGCCTACGAGGCCTGTGTCGGCATGCTGGCCCCCTTCGACGCGCGCATGGAGCAGGACGATTACCCGGCCGCCCTGCGGGCCAAGACCTTCTACAGCGGCGGGCTCTGCACCAGCGTCGACCGGGTGCCGGATCGGGCGGAGGCCCGGGACAAGCTCGGCCTCGACCCGGACCGCGAGATCGTCGTCGCGGTGACCGGGGGTGGGGGCAGCGGCACGCCCTACGCCCCCCTGACGGTGGCTGCCCGGGCCGCGCCCGAGGCCCTGTGGCTGACCCTGGGACCGACCCATCGCGAGGGCCACGAGACCGATTTCGCCAACCTGCGCGAACTCGGCTGGGTGCCCTCGGTGACCGACTACCTCGCCGCCGCCGACATCGTGGTGGCCTCCGCCGGCGACAACACCATTCACGAGGTCGCCCGCGTCGGCGGACGCCTGATCGTGATGCCGGAGTGGCGCTATTTCGGCGAGCAGACCCGCAAGGCCGAGGCCCTGGTCCGCCTCGGCGCCGCCGTCCAGGCCCCGGTCTGGCCCGGCGATCTCCAGGGCTGGCGCGACCTCCTCGCCCGGGCCCGCGCCCTCGACACCGCCCCGCTGCGCAGCCTGTACGCGCCGGACGCCGCCGCCCGCGCCGCTGGCTGGCTCGAGGGCCTGACCGACGAGCTCTGGCACGGCGCGGCGGCGCCCGCCGCCCTCACGGTCGTTGCCGCCGGCTGACCGCCCGCTTTCCCCGCGCTCGAACCTCCCGGAGCCAGACCGCCCCATGTCCACCGTTTCCGTCGTGACCCTGGCCAAGGGACGGCCGGCGCACCTGCGCAACCTGCTCCGCGGCCTGGAGCGCCAGACGCAAGCCCCCGCCGAGTTCATCGTGGCGGTGATGCAGGACGCGCCCTACGATCTGCCCGAGGTCGCCTTCCCGGTCCGCCAGATCCTGGTGCCGGGCACCGACCTGCCGCTGGCGGCGGCGCGGAACCAGGGGGTGGCGGCGGCCGGCGGCGACGCAATCGTCTTCCTCGACGTCGACTGCATCCCGGCCCCCGACCTCGTGGCCGACTACGCGCGCGGCCTCGCGGAACTCGACGGCCTGCTCATGGGCGAGGTCCTTCACCTGCCCGAGCGCGCGACCGCGGGGGATTGGACCTGCGAGGGCTTCGCGGCGGTCGCCGAGCGCCATTCCGACCGCCGCGGTCCCCCGGCCTCCGGTCTCGAGATCTGCCCGGATTACCGCTGCTTCTGGTCCCTGAACTTCGCCATCCGGCGCGCCACCTTCCTGGCCACGGGCGGCTTCGACGAGCGCTACACCGGCTACGGCGGCGAGGACACGGATTTCGGCAAGGTCCTCGACCAGGCCGGCCTCCCCATCGCCTGGATGAAGGGCGGGCTGGCCTATCACCAGTACCACCCCCATCACATGCCGCCGGTCCATCACCTCGACAGCGTCGTGCGCAACGCCGAGCTGTTCGAGGCCAAGTGGGGCTACCGCACGATGGGCCACTGGCTCTACGCCTTCAAGGTGATGGGGTTGATCGACGACACCCCCGACCGGCCGATCCGCATCCTGCGTCGCCCGGAGGCCGGCGACTTCGCGCTGACCGGGCAGCAGAGCCACCAGCCCTACAGCAACTCGGCCTCCGTCATCCGCCACCTGGAGGCCCAGGCCGCCGCGGCGGCGACGGCGTGAGGATCGCGCTCCTCGCCCATCTGCGCCATCCGGTGGCGCGGCCCTTCGCGGGCGGCATGGAAGCCCAGTGCTGGGCGCTGGCCGACGGGTTGATGGCGCGGGGACACGACGTGGTCCTGTTCGCCGCCGGGGACAGCGACCCGCGCTTCCCCGTCGATCCGGTGATCCCGGTCCATCACGAGCGCAGCTTTCCGGACCTCGAACATCGGGGCGATGCCGGGCTGAAAGCCCACGTGGATGCCGGATACGCCGCCGCCTGCGACCGGATCGCGGCCGGGGGCTTCGACGTGCTCCACAACAATGCGTTGAGCCGCCTGCCCCTGGAGCGGCGGCGTCTCGCGGGGGTGGCCACCGTCACGTCGCTGCACGTCCCGCCCTACGACGCCCTGCGCTGGTTCGTGACGGACAGCCTCGTGCCCGGGCACCGGATCACCGTAACCTCGGAGGCTCAGCGCCGGACTTGGTGGCCGGAGGGTGCGCCGCCGGAGGTGTCCGTGCTCCACAACGGCGTCGATCCCGCCGCCTGGCCCTTCCGGGAACGGGGAGACGGTGGCGCCGTCTGGTCCGGGCGCATCGCGCCGATCAAGGGCACGCATCTCGCCGTCGCGGCGGCCCGGCGCGCCGGCCTTCCCCTGACGCTCTTTGGTCCGATCGAGAACCGGGATTACTGGGAGGCGCAGATCGCCCCGCAGCTCGGTGGATCGATCCGCTACGGCGGCCATCTCTCCGGCGACGCCCTGGCGGGCGAGATCGGCCGCGCCTCCGTCTTCCTGTTCACGCCCTGCTGGGACGAGCCCTTCGGCCTGGTGGCCATCGAGGCGATGGCTTGCGGCGTACCGGTGGCGGGCCTGGCCATGGGGGCGGCCGCGGAGGTCGTCGGCGAGGCCGGCCATCTCGTGCCGCCGGACGCGGGGCCGGCCCTCGCGCAAGCCCTCGCGCAGGCCATCGGCGACGCCCTCGCGATCCCGCGCACGGTCCCGCACGCACGGGTCCTGCGCCTGTTCACCCGCGATCGCTGGCTGACGCGCTGCGAAGACCTCTACGCGCGTGCGCACCGCGCCGCCCACGGCTGATCCCCCCCGACGCACCCGAGTCCCCGGCGGGCGCGCCCCGCATCGCGAGCCGACACCATGAGCCGTCCCCCGACGACCCGCCGCACCCTCCTCGATGCCCTCTGGCACGGCCGCGATCCGTTCGCGGACCCGCCGGACGATCTGCGCCCCCTCGACCTCCAGGGCTGGCGCAGCGTCCATCCCTTCCTCGACGAGGCCGTGACGACGTTCCGCCCCGGCGTGGTCGTGGAGATCGGCGCCTGGAAGGGCGCCAGCACCTTGCACCTGGCCAAGGCCCTGGCGGCGCACGGCGTCCACGGAACCGTCATCGCGGTCGATACCTGGCTCGGTGCCGTCGATCACTGGGCCGACGCGGCCCTGTTCGCCGAACTCGCCACCGAGCACGGCTACCCGAGCCTGTACCGCACCTTCCTGGCCAACGTGCTGCGCGAGGGGCTCGCGGACCGGGTCCTGCCCCTGCCGCTGGACTCGGTGAATGCCGCCGAGCTCCTGCGCCTGCGCGGCGTGACCGCGGATGTCATTCATCTCGACGCCGGTCACGAAGAGGCCTCCGTGGCGGCGGATCTCCGGGCCTGGTGGCCGGTCCTGCGCCCCGGCGGCCTCTTCATCGCCGATGATTACGACAGCCTCGGAGGCCGCTTCCCCGGGGTGACCCGCGCGGTCGACGCGTTCTGCGCCGAGGCACGGGTGCAGGGTCCCTGGGCCCAAGGGGGAAAGTGCAAGTTTCTCAAGCCGCTCTGAGCCCCTGAGACGACGCTCCCGGGAGGGGCGCTTCCGGGAGAGGCGCTTCCGCGGTGCGCAGATCGGAGCTCGGCGGTCGCAGCGCCCTCCCCCGGCGGGCAGCGCCCATCGCGATGAGCGTCTCACCCGTCGCGCGATGTCCGATCGAGCCCGCCCAGCGCGCGCACGAGGGCCGGCTCCATGGTCTGGAGTTCCTCGAGATGGGCCACCGTCAAGGCGGCCAGGATGACCTCCGCCCGCGGCGTCAGCGCCAGCTCCATCCGTCGTCCGTCCTGGGGGCTCCGCGTCTTCGTCAGCAGCGACGCTTCGACCATGCGTGAGACGAGTTCGGCAGCCGTATGCGGCGCGATCAGCAGCCGCTCCGCCAGCAGGCCGACGGTCGGGGGTTCCGCGCCCACATGGCCCGCGATGGCCAGCAGGGCCTGGTGCTGCTGATGCGGAAGGCCGGCCTGCTGGGCGGCCGCCTCGCTGAACGCCAGGAAGCGGCGCAGCTGATAGCGGAAGGCCGCGATGGCCGCGTATTGGGCACGCGACAGGGCCTCCCGCGGCGGGGGGTCAGCGGACATCTCCAAATCCTCTGCTCCAGGGGCTTTATTATATCGTGGTACGATATATATCGCCAGCGACCTCAGGGGGAACGATCATGCCGCAGGACAGGACGCGCGCAAACGACGAGGCAGGCCTCGCCGACGGAGATGGCGAAGGAGTCGCGCTTCATGCGAAGCGGCCCCTCGGCGATTTCACGACGGATCGGCGCGTCCTGATCCTGGTGGCGATGTCGCTCGTCGTCGGCACCGGCGGAGCGCTGGCGGCCTGGCTGCTCGTCCAGCTGATCACGCTCGTGACGAACCTGGCCTGGTTCGGCCGCCTCGACACGATGCCGGTCTCCATGGCCGCCGCGGCGCGGACGCCCTGGATGGTGCTCGTGCCGGTCCTGGGCGGGCTCGTGATCGGGGCGATGGCGCGCTTCGGCTCGGAGAAGATCCGCGGTCACGGCATCCCGGAAGCCATCGAGGCGATCCTCATCGGCGGGAGCCGCATGTCGGCGAAGGTCGCCGTGCTCAAGCCGATCTCCTCGGCGATCTCGATCGGCAGCGGCGGGCCGTTCGGCGCGGAAGGGCCGATCATCATGACGGGCGGCGCCATCGGCTCCCTGTTCGCGCAGTTCTTCCACCTGAGTGCGGCGGAGCGCAAGACGCTCCTCGTGGCCGGCGCCGCGGCCGGGATGACCGCGATCTTCGGGACACCGATCGCGGCCGTGCTCCTGGCCGTCGAGCTGCTGCTGTTCGAGTGGCGCCCGCGCAGCTTCATCCCGGTGGCCGCCGCCGCCATCACGGCCACCTGCTGGCGCCCGCTGCTCTTCGGAGCCGGGCCGCTGTTCCCGTTCTCGGCCGATCCGGCCCTGCCCTGGTGGGGCCTGATCGCCTGCGCGGGACTGGGCATTCTCGCCGGACTGCAGTCGGGCCTCCTGACGAAACTCCTCTACGTCCTGGAGGACGCCTTCGAGCGCCTGCCGATCCATTGGATGTGGTGGCCGGCCATCGGCGGGCTCTTCGTCGGCCTGGGCGGTCTGGTCGAGCCCCGCGCCCTCGGCGTCGGCTACGACGTGATCGGCGATCTCCTGACCGGCGACCTCGCCGCCCGGGCCGTCCTGACGATCCTCGTGGTCAAGGCGGCGATCTGGCTGGTGGCCCTCTCGTCCGGCACCTCCGGGGGCGTGCTGGCGCCCCTGCTCATCCTCGGCGGTGCCCTCGGCTGGGTCGTCGGCCTCGCCCTGCCCGGTTCCCCCGGCTTCTGGGCCTTGCTGGGCATGGCCGCCATGCTGGGCGGCACCATGCGCGCGCCCCTGACCGGGGCGCTCTTCGCGGTGGAACTCACCGGCGACGTCCACATCCTGGCCCCGTTGCTGGCCGCCACCGTCGCGGCCTACGCGGTGACCGTGCTGCTGCTGAAGCGCTCGATCCTGACGGAGAAGATCGCCCGGCGCGGGCAGCACGTGACGCGCGAGTACGGGCTCGATCCCTACGAGCTGACGCGCGTGGGCGCGGTCATGACCCGCACGGTCGATGTGTTCGATGCGGAGCGGTCGATCGCCGACACTATCCGGGCGATCGAGACCGGGCCGCATCACGCCTACCCGGTCGTCGACGGGCAGGGACGCCCGGTGGGGCTGGTCACCCGTGGCGATGCCCTACGCTGGACGGCGGAGGGCGGGCATGGCGGGGAGCGCCTCGGGGCGCGGGTCTCCGATGCCGCCCTGGCGGTCGTTCATCCGGAGGACGTCGTCGCCCGCGCCCTCGACATCATGATGGCTGCCGGCCAGGGGCGGGTTCCGGTGACGGATGCGGCGAGCGGTGCCCTGGTGGGCCTGCTCACCTGCAAGGACCTGCTGCAGGTTCGCGCCACGGTCGTGCGGGGCGAGCGGGAGCGGCGGGCCTTTCTCGGCCCTCGCCCCCTTCAGCACATGAAGGCCCGCTCGGCCGGCGGGACCCCGGACGCGCGCTGACCGCGCCCTGCCGGCGAAGGTCACGGCGCTTCTTCTCGCAGCTTGGCCCACGATGCCGGAGCGCCCGCCAACCAGTCCCGACCCTGCCCGACGGCGGCCGGATCGCGGCGCCAGGGCGCCCCCCTCCGGCAGCGGCCTGGGCAGACGGCCACCGCCGCGGCTCTCGCACGTCGCGCGTCAGGCAAGGTCGCGATGCTCGAGGATTCCGTATCGGAGATAATGGGCCAGCGGATCGATACCGGCAGCGGCGACATCCGGGTTCGCGGCGAGGTAGGCCTGGGTGTCGAACAGGGCCGACGGGTTGCGGCCCTCGCGCCATCCGAAATCCTCGTAATGAAGCATCGGATTCAGGCCCGCTGCGGCCACGTCCGGGTAGGCGGCCAGGTAACCCTTCGTCGAGAAATAGGCGTCCGGGTCGCGCCCCTCGGCAGCCCCGAACTGCAGGTAATGCGTGAAGGCGAAGCTGTCCGGTGCGACGCCGGATGCGGCGGCCGCACGGGCCACGTCCGGATTTCGGTCCAGATAGTAGGTGGCATCGAAGTCGCCCTTGAGCTGGTCGACGATCGGTGTGGTCGGAGGAATCGGTGCCGTCGCTGAGACAGGCGCTTCCGTGCGACCCTCCGTCCGCCCGAACTCGAGATAATGCGCGAGGGGATCGACGCCCGCCGCAGCCACATCCGGGTTCCCAGCAAGGTAGGCTTTCGTGTCGAACGAAGGCGACGGGTTGCGTCCCTCGCGCCAGCCGAACTCATCGTAATGCGCGAGGGGGTCGATGCCGGCCCTGGCGACGTCCGGGTTCGCCGCCAGGTAGCCGGAGGTCGAGAACAGCGGATTCGGGTCGCGCCCTTCGCGCCAGCCGGACTGGGCATAGTGCTGGTCGGGATCGACCTGCATCTCCCAGACATCGGGGTTGGCGGCGTAATAGAACAGGTCGTCGACGAGGGGCGATCCGTCGGCCTCGTCGATCGTGCCGTCGGTGAAGTGGAGATGGCCGATGCCGGTGACGTCGTGCACCACGCCATCCGGCCCGGTCAGCAGCGCGTCGCCGCTTCGATAGGTGAGGCTCGCCTGCGCGAAGGCGAAGGCGAAGGTCGCGTCCGTTGCGGGCGCGGCCGATGCCACGGTGGCGGTGAGCACGGCCGAGGCGCTGCCCCCGCGGCCATCTGCGACGGAGTAGGTGAAGGTGTCGGAGCCGGCGCTCCGGCCCAGATAGGTGTAATGCCCGTCGGATTCGATCGTCAGGGCGCCATGGGCGCTCGCGACCGTGACGCTGCCCTTCGTCGGAACAGCGTAGGTCGTTCCGGAATCCGACTGGACCGACGCGACCTGCAAGGCACCGCCACCGGGATCGACGTCGTTGGCGAGCACGTTTCCGCTCGCGATCGTGTGCGCGTCGAGGTTGACCGCGTCCGCCCGGGTAACCGGCGTGGTGGTCACCGCGAAGGTGAAGGCGACCGGGTCGGCGAGATTCCCGGCCGCGTCGCGCGCGGTCGCGGTCACCGTGTGGCTGCCGAGGCCGAAGACCTGGCCCGACGTCACCACGGCGCCGCCTTCCGTGAAGGCGACGCTCGGGTGGGCATCCGCGGCATCCGTCGCCGTGGCGGCGAAGCGCACGGCCGCGCCCGCGGCGGAGGTCGCCTCGATCGTCGCCGACGGGGCCTGCGTCAGGGTCAGGGCGGGCGCGGTGGTGTCGATGGTCAGGGTGCCGGGCATCGCCGTGACGAAGCCGGCCAGGGCGACGGGACTGCCGTCTTGGCCGACCAGGGCGGCGTTCGTCAGGCCGATGCCGGTGACGGCCAGGTCCGGCACGTCCTGGCCGGGGGCCACCACGTAGGCAAAGCGCAGCGTGGTCGTTCCGGACCCGCCCGCGTAAGCGGCGGTGGCGCCGTTGCTCAGGGTCAGCACGGGCGCGCCCGTCACGTCGACGGCGGCGGCGAACTGGACGGCCAGGGTGACGGGGGCCCCGGCCTTGAGCAGGCCGTCGCCGCCGGCGTCGATGCCGGTGCCACTGTCTGGGATCGCCTGGACCGCGATCGGGCCCGGGCCGACGCTCGGGCTGGTGACCGCCAGGCCGCGGGGATCGACCCAGAGCGGCAGGTTGTTGGCGTCGTAGATCGCGGCGCCGATGCCGGGCTGCCCGGGCAGGGCGATGCGGTCGCCGCCCCATCCGTAGAACAGCTCGGTGGCGGCGGGGACGTCGCGGTCGAAGGTCAGCCGGATGTGGGTGGCGTCGACGATCTCGGCCTGGGTGGCGAGCACCTGGCTGGTTCCGACGCTCCAATCGGGGCGCAGGCTCCAGCCGGTCCCGGCGGCGGCGGCGCTTCCGAGGGCTTTGATCGCCGTGGCCTGGTCGAACTCGACGGTGAGCAGGAGCTGGTTGGCGGCGCCGGCGACGCGGTCGGCGCGCACCACGTGGGGGCCGTCGTCGTCGATGTCGCCGCCGGCCAGCGCCATGGGCGAGCCGGGGCGGGCCGAGGCCTTGAACTCCTCCGCCACCGACAGCGCGATTCGGTTGAAGATCAGATCCGCGTCCGCGCGGTCGAAATGCACGCTCCCCGGCTGCCGCGTGATGCCGTGGCCGTCGACGTCCATGTTGACGTCGCTCGCCTGGTGGGTGGCGTAGCCGGCATTGAAGGCCTTGTCCTCGGTGAGCTCGGCCTGCCCGACCCGGATGGCCTGGTTCTGGATCGGCTGCGTGCGGGTGACTCCCGCCGTCTGCGCGGGGAACGGGATGGCGTTGACGAACAGGTAGGGGACGGTGGCCGCATCCTGGCCGAGCACGCCGCGCACGAGGCCAGCCTCGTAGCGCACCGCGCTCTCCCACATGGCCGTCGTGAGGTTGGTGTTCTGGCTGTCGTTCTCGTTGTGCAACCAGACGATGGCCGTTGGCGCGGCCCTCTGGGCAGCCGGAAGCTGCCCGATCGTGTTCAGAAGGCCGATTTCCTGCTGGTTGGCCGTCCATCCGTTCCGGTCGTCGCCATTGACCGGGGTCAGCCAGTCGGTGAGCATCCCGGTGCCGGGCCACTCGGTGTTAGCCCCATTCGCATTGTCATGCGTGCCGATGACGTTGACGACCTGCTGGACTCCGTCAAATCCCAGCTGCGCCTCGATGGCGGCCTTCAGTTTCGGCAGGTTGCCGTACAGCGTCGGGAAGTAGGTGTTGGACTGGCCGCGAAGCACGACGTTGAGCACGGTGGTCCCGGGTATCGCGTCGGTCTTGTCGCTGACCGGGTCCGCCGCGAACCCCACATTGAGCTGCGGGTTCGACGCCCCGTCGGCGACGCTCCCCGTCGCGATTGTGGTCGGCACGGTGCCTTTCAGGCCTGCCGGGGTCGCGACGGTGATCAGATAGCTGCCCGCCGTCGTCCCGAAACTGTAGTGCCCGGCGGAGTCGGTGACGGTGGACTTCAGCGTGTCCCCGGTGACCGCGTCGCGCAGGAGCAGGCTGGCGCCGCGGATGCCCCCTTCGCTCGCCGACTGGAGTCCGTTGCCATCCGCGTCGCCGAAGATCGTCCCGGACAGGCTGACCGTCGGCGGATTGTTCTTCACACCGAAGTTCTGCGAACTGAGAACCGCACCGCTGGTGACGCTCTCGGTGAGCGTGGATGCGCCGCTCGTGACCTTGCCGTCCGGTGCGGTCACGCTGACCGTGTAAGTGCCCGGGGCGAGATTCTGGAAGCTGTAGACGCCGCTCGTGCCCGGCCGGAACGCGTCCTTGTTGCTCGACGTCGTGGTGGCCAGGAGGACGCCGATGTCATTGTAGAGCTTCACATCGACGCCGTTGGTCAGCACTTCGCCCGCGTTGAAGGCGCCGTTCCCGTTCGCGTCGGTGAAGACGATCCCGGCGATCGTGCCCGCCTTGGAGAATCCCTCGTCGAAGACCGTCGCCGCATTTCCGGGAACGCTCAGATTGGTGACGAGCGTCCGGCCATCCGTCCCCGTCGTCCCGGCACTGCCCCGATATCCGGCGGTCGGCGGCGTGAAACGCACCGCGTAGGTGCCACCCGCGATGCTGGCGAAGGCGTACGTGCCGTTCACGTCGGTCTTGACCGTCGCCAGCACGCTGCCGCTCCCGTCGGCGGCGAGCAGATCGACCGAGAAGCCGGCGAGGGCGGTCTCCGTCGCCTCGCGGGCGCCATTGCCGTTGAGATCCGCAAAGACCGTCCCGGACAGCATCGCAGCAGCCATACGAACCTCCCTGATGTTTGACGATGCTTCGCCGCACCGCGCTTTATCAATTCAGTTAGGCCTCTATAGCGCCGGGGCGCAACACGATATAGTGACAAAACAGGCTATTTGGCAGAACAATATCGCTATAGCGCCGGGATAAGTGTCTCGCCCCGCACAAGCTCGGGCCGCTTTGTCTTGGGCCGTCTCCAGACGGCATCCGCAGGCGATGGTGCAGGCCAGGTCGCGTCATGGAGCGTGATCGGCCCCCCTTTGGAGGGGTCGGCCCTTTGGTAGGGCCCTTGAGCCTGGAGAAGGGCCGCACGACATCACGGTGGGCGAGCATCCGGCTCTAGGCCGGTGCGCTGTCAGTCCCTACGGGCTGGACGACCGGATCGTCTGGATCACCGAGAATCCGATGACCGACACGATCCGATAGGGCGCGGCTGCTACAACACGGCACCCACAAAAAACTACAAAACGCCTTGCCAGTGCCAGGCTAAGTGACTGACGTTGAACCACGAAATAAAATGGCGGAGAGGGGGGGATTCGAACCCCCGATGCCCTTGCAGGCATGCCGCATTTCGAGTGCGGTGCATTCAACCGCTCTGCCACCTCTCCGCGAAGGCGCCTCGATGAGACGGGCGGTCACTAGCACGAGTGCTCCGGCTTTCACAAGCGGGGATCGCGGGAAAGCGTGGGCGGGAGCGGACAGGGTGGCCGGCCTCCGCGCAGGTCAGGTACGCCGGCGCCTTCAGCGTTGCTTAACCGGACCGGTGCGAGGGTCTGAGGGACGCGGAATCGGGAAACCGTCGGCGACGCCTTGGGCGCCGTACGGGGATTTACAGGATCGGGAAGCCGAGGGATGGCATTGGACGCCGCCACTGCCGTGATCGCCATCCTGGCCGGCTCCGCGCCCCTGCATCTCATCCGCGTGCTGTCCCCCCTCGGCTGCGTCATCCGTCCGGTCACCGGCCTGCCGCAGGATCTCGCGACCGATCGTGGGCCATTGCCGGCCTGCGACCTGGTCGTGGTCGAGGCGGGTGCCCAGGATCCGCGCGCGGTGCTCGCGCTGATCGCACGGGTGCGCAGCCGGGCGGTGCTGGCCCGGACGCCGCTTCTGCTGATCGCACCCGAGGATGCGGAACCGGTCCGGCGCGAAGCCGCGGCTGCCGGGGCCACCGATGTCATGGCGTATCCGGTCGATCCCTTCGCTCTGCGGACCCGGGTCGGCAACTTGATCGAGCTCGCCCTCGCCCGCCGGGCCGCCGAGCACCAGGGCCGAGTGGCGGCCCACACCGTCGAGCGGGCCGTCGTCGAGGCCGCTGCCCGGGAGCGGGAGATCATCCGCCGCCTGATGCTGGCTGCGGAGTTCCGCGACGACCAGGCGGGAGGCCACCTGACCCGCGTCGCCGGCTGCGCCATCGCGATCGCCGAGGGCCTCGGCCTCTCGGAGCAGGAGGCGAACGACATCGCCTTCGCGTCGACGATGCACGACATCGGCAAGATCAGTATCCCGGACCATATCCTGATGAAGCCGGGCGCCCTCACCGAGGCCGAGCGCGAGGAGATGAAGCAGCATGCCCTTCGGGGTTACCGCATGCTTCACGACAGCCCCTCCCACCTGCTGCAGCTCGCCTCCGACATCGCGCTGACCCATCATGAGCGCTGGGACGGCGAGGGCTACCCCCAGGGCCTGAGAAGCACCGAGATCCCCCTGGCCGGCCGGATCATCGCGGTGGCCGACGTGTTCGATGCCCTCATCTCCGAGCGGGTCTACAAGAAGGCCTGGTCTCTGGAGCGAGCGCGCCAGCACATCGAAGCGCATGCCGGGACGCATTTCGATCCCGACTGCGTCGCCGCCTTCGTCTCGCGCTGGAGCGACATCGTCGTGCTGATCGCGGAGCATCCGCCGGAGAGCGCGGCGGCCTGACCCCGTCGGGACACCACTGATCCCGGCTCAGCCGGCGAACATCCCCGGATCCAATTGGGCTACAGAAGGCCGGGATCCTGTTACCGCTGCGGCGAAACAGGCATATACTAGAGCCATCTACGTCCGCTATCCTCGATTGTCCGCAGGGGCGTTCCCCGTCGTCTTGCTGGGACGTCGGGGGCTTCGGGATTTCAGTGGCATGGCATGCATGATGGACGCTCCTCGCGAGACAACCGCGCCCCTCACCGATCCGCTGCTCCTCGACAACCAGCTCTGCTACGCCCTCTACGCGGCCGCCCACCGGATGACGAAGTCCTACCGCCCGATGCTGGAGCGGATGGGCCTGACCTACCCGCAATACCTTGTCCTCCTGGTGCTGTGGGAGACCGACGGCATCACGGTTTCGGAGATCGGGCGGCGCCTGCGTCTCGATTCCGGCACCCTGACCCCGGTCTTGAAGCGCCTAGAGGTGGCGGGCTTCCTTGTTCGGAGCCGCCGGCGCTCCGACGAGCGCGAGGTCGAGATCGCGCTCACGCCGCGTGGACAGGGGCTCCGTGCCGAGGCGGCCGCCGTGCGGGAATCCGTGATGTGCCAGCTCAACATGTCGGAGCCGGAGGTGCAGGCCATGCGGGCCGACCTGAACGCCCTGATCGAGAACCTCAGTGCGGCCGGGTGAGGGAGCAGGGTGCCGGCCCGGCCGCGCCTGGCTCCAGACGCCGTCGTTGGGAGACGCGCAGGAACTTTGCCGGATAAGTTTTTCTTGAACCGGACGGGACAGTGCCGCTAAGGCGGGGCTGTCGAGCGCGCGATGCCGCGGACAAGCCCTCGGTCACACCTGTGCGGGATTGAGCGTATCGTGGAACTCCACCGACCGGTTCAGCAGGCCATCGCGACCCGGCACCGGGTTCCGGCGAACGGAGTGCCGTGGCCGTCGATCGGTTGCGTGCCCGGGCGCGGACGCATCAGGGTCGAACTTGCTGGTCGGTCCGGCGTTTCCGACCGATGAGCGCGCATGCGGGCGAAGCGGATCTGGCCCCGCGACGGCAGGTTGGAGTTCTGCCGTTCCGGCGGATGCCCGACGGCGGCTTCATGATCATGCTCATCACCTCGCGGGAAAGCCGACGCTGGGTGATCCCGAAAGGCTGGCCGATGAAGGGGCGCAAGCCCTACGACGCCGCCGCCCGGGAAGCGTACGAGGAGGCCGGCCTCCTCGGCACCGTCGGCAAGCGTCCCCTCGGCTTCTACCTCTACGAGAAGCGCCTGAAGAGCCGCGATGCGGTCCTGTGCCAGGTGAAGGTGTTCCCCCTGGAGGTGCGCAAGCAGCTCAAGCACTGGCCCGAGCGTCACCAGCGCGAGGACCGCTGGTTCAAGCCGTCCGAGGCGGCCGACGCCGTGGCGGAGGCGGGGCTCGCCGCGATCATCCGGGCCGCCTGCAAGCGGGACACCGGCGCCCTGGCCTGAGGCAGGCGCGCCAGGTGCCCACTGCGCCCGTGGGAATTCGGCCACCGGCCTGAGAGAAACCGACACAATTCGCTGCGATGCGATTGCCAAGGGGATGATGATCGGCTAATTGCCCGTCCGTCCGGTTCGCACGGCCCTTGCCGCAACCCAGGACGTTTAGCTGCTGTAGCTCAGTGGTAGAGCACCTCATTGGTAATGAGGAGGTCGACAGTTCAATCCTGTCCAGCAGCACCACTTTCCCCTGACGATTACAGAGAGTTAGGGGCGGCGGTGCAGACTGGCGACTGACCCCGGACGATAGTGGGCAGCACGTTTCCGGGGCCTCGATCGGCTCACCTGTGGCAACCGATCACAGGGCAGATCTCGGCGCCTCGGCTCGCGCTCGCTGCTCGTCCAAGCTATTGGGCGTCGCCTTCCTGGATCGTGGGTCGATCGGGCCGTCGCCCTCGATCGGACGACACGTGAGATATTCGGAGCCCACTCCGCGTCCGGCACCGTTCGACCCGACTTCAGCGTCGCCATGGTGCCCGGCCTCAAGCCGCCTTCCAGTGTCCACGAGACCCGCATGCGCTTCGTGAACTCGACCTATCAGCGAGACACGCTGGCCGCTGCGGACGTTCGGCCGGTGACGTCGCGTCACACCGCCCTATCTCGGCGACATGGCCAGGAACCCAACAACCGGCAAGCTCGACAAGGCGAAGGCCATCCTCGAGGCGGCCGTCATGGCCGCGGTCGACGCCGACATGGCCCCTCCAACCAACCGGGCATTCCCGTTCGGGGACGCCTGCCTCATCACCTTGCCGAGGCGGGAGGCTCGTACGAGGGGGCCGCCCTCGCGGTCGCGAACCAGGATGTCACAGAGCAGGTGAAGCACGCAGCCACGCGCACCGCGGTTCTGCCGGTCAAGCCGGGAAAGGGCCGACAGTCCCAATGAATATGTCCGCGATCGCTGTGATGGCCGGGATCACGGCCGCCTTTTTCGGCCTGCTCTTGTTCGCAATCCAGTACGACCATCCGGCCATCCTGATCCTGATGGGATGCATCGCGGCAATCGCTTTTGCTCCCTGGCACTTGCGGGATAAGTAGCCGGAGAGACAAGGAGCCGAAGAAACAAGGAACCGAGATAATCCGTCGCCATTCGGCTGGATCACGTTCGGCGAGCTTCACTATCGCTTTTTACAGCCGGGGTGAGCAGCTCGCAGTGGAGCGATCGTGTCTATGGCGATGAAATTTGGAGACCTCTCGGAATTTTTAGCTCTGGTAGGGCATTGAACGCTCGAAAAAACCTCATGCGCACAACCTCGTTGAGAACGCGAAACCCGAGCCATGTCTGAGCACGACGTTCATACAGGAACCAACGGATGGCTCTTCCTCGTCGGGGGAAGCAACAAGGTCCTGGTTCATTCTAGGAGAAGCGTCGAAATCGACATCCAACTTCAGGCTTGGCAGAAGATCTTCACTCAAAGATATCTTGCAGCCAAACAAGCAAACTGCCGATATTTTACGATGATCGCTCCGGAAAAGATCTACATTTACGACGATCAGCTCGGCGAGCTTGCAATTGATCCTAAATTTTCACTAAGCCAGCGCCTGCATCGGAACCTCTTGTTTCACCCTCTCCTACGCCGATCCTACATCCGACTCTATTCCCACTTTCGAGCGAACCGGACGAAGAGCGATCTTTATCAGCGGACGGATACGCATTGGACGCTAGCCGGGTGCACGATTGCCTATCGGGAGATCTGTCGGTCATGCGGGGCCAAGCCGGTGAATGACTTTCATCGCAGGGCCTTCAGAGAGGAAGTCTCTGCGGGCGACCTTGGATCGAAATTAAATCCTGAACGCTCAGAACGACGAACTTTCTACGATCTCCAGTCAGATTCGACCCGGACCCACGCGAATTCGCTGGCCTTGCTGTTCGAGTCGCAACAGACCTCATCGCACAGAGGCATACACCACGTGTATCGGAATCAAAGCACACACGCCGACCCGCGGACCTTGATGCTCGTCGGCGATTCCTACGCGCACTTTTCGGCAGCAAGTCTCATTATCATGCTAGCGGAGACCTTCCGTGAGGTACACTTCATTTGGTCTCCGGCCGTGGACTGGGAATATTTTAAAAAAATAAAGCCCAACATCTTAATCTGCGAGATGGCGGAACGGTTTCTGTGCCAAGTCACAGCAGACTGCTTCACTGTCGAGCCATAGCAACTCGGATTGAAGCTCTCGCGGTAGCAATTCTTCGAAGGTGAGCCCGACGCGATGGACTGGATCTGTCAGCCAGTTTGGGCAACCCACCTGCGCAGCGCCTTCGCGATCAGTTCCGGCCCGTTATCGCGGCGGTTGTGTTCAGGGCTGGCGTGCAGGCACATCACGTCGGCCCGTGCTTCAATCGCCACCAAGCTGTTGATGCGCCGAGCGATCTTCAACGCCGGACAGGCTCGACTCTGCTCTGATCTGTGCCTCGCGCTCGCCGGGGCGGGGCTCGTCGGCCTTGGCCGGCGCGGTGCGGGACACGCGGAGGGCCGGCAGCGCTGGGTAGCGCTCTATCGGCAGGACGATCGGCACTACCTGGAGGGGCGGATGACGCCCGCGATCCCGGCACCTGGCCTGCCTCCTGAAGAGTGGTCCTCCCTAAGGTATGGCTTCGAGCCATGTGGAGGATGTCATCATGGGGCGGAAGAAGCACACGGCTGAAGAGATTGTCGCCAAGCTTCGTCAGGTGGATGTCTTGGTCTCGCAAGGTCGCAAGGTTGCCGAAGCAATCCGCTCCATCGAGGTGACTGAGGTCACGTATGACTGCTGGCGCTCCGAGTACGGTGGCCTGACGGGTGACCGGGTCAAGCGGCTGAAGTCCCTGGAGACGGAGAACCAACGGCTTCGTCGGGCGATCTCGGATCTGACCTTAGAGAAGCTGATCCTGAAGGAGGCAGCTTCGGGACCCGAAGGGCAGCGCCAGCAAAACTTCTGAGCCCGGCTCGCCGCCGTGCTTGTGTCGACGACGTCGTTGCCGAGCACGGCGTGTCCGAACGTTTCGCCTGCCGCGTCTTGGGGCAGCATCGTTCGACGCAACGCAAGACCGCCGTCCTGGTCGAGGACGAGGCCGCTCTGACGGCCGCGATCATCGCATTCGCCGTCCAGTACGGGCGCGACAGTTGCCGTCGGATTGCGGCCTTGCTCCGGCGTGACGGCTGGACGGTGAACGTGAAGCGGGTCGAGCGCATCTGGTGCCGTGAAGGGCTCAAGGTTCCCGCTCGTCAGCCGAAACGGGCACGCCTTTGGCTCGACGACGGCTCCTGCCTGCGACTGCGGCCCGAGCGCCCCGACCACGTCTGGTCCTACGACGTCGTCGAGCACCGCACGCACAACGGACGCAAGGACCGGATGCTGAACGTCATCGATGCGTTCACGCGCGAGTGCCTAGCGATCCGGGTCGCCCGTAAGCTGAAGGCCCTTGATGGGATCGACGTGCTCTCGGACCTGTTCAGCCTGCGCGGGGTGCCCGGCCCTATCCGCTCGGACAACGTCCTACGTAGCGAGGAAGGACGGCTGGCTAGGCAACAGGTCTCCGTCCGCG
>NZ_PDHT01000022.1:0-101408 GCF_002917135.1 Methylobacterium sp. V23 | reverse complement strand
GCCATCGTCAGGCAGACAACGCATCACGATCCTTCAAAGTGCCCAGGTAGTGCTAGTACGGGCTATCTAACCACTGGCTATAGCCATACCGTACCGCTAAGCTAGTCCCACGGCAGGGAACGGCACGGGGCAAGCAGGATCACGATGCGGGTGCGTATCCACCGCGGCACGCGCGAGATCGGTGGCACCTGTGTCGAGCTGGAAGACTCCGGCGCGCGCCTGCTGCTCGACCTCGGCCTCCCCCTGGACGGCGAACCCGACGACACGAATCGCCACCCCGCGATCGACGGACTGACCGGCGGCGGCGATCTCCTCGCGCTCGTACTCAGTCACGGCCACCGCGACCACGTCGGGCTGGCCCACCTCGCTGGGCCGGATCTACCCGTGGCGATGGGCTCGGCGACCCAACGCATCCTGCAGGCAGCCGCCGCCTTCGTCCCGGACAGCTACGTCCCCACCAATACGATCACCTTCGCCGAAGGGCAGACGCTCACCTTCGGTCCGTTCGCGGTCACGCCGATCCTCGTCGACCACTCGGCCTATGACGCCTACGCTCTCCTGGTGGAGGCCGGCGGGCAGCGGCTGCTGTACTCCGGTGACCTGCGCGCCCACGGCCGCAAGGGCGCATTGTTCGAGCGCCTCGTGCGTGATCCACCATGCGGGATCGACACGCTGCTGCTGGAGGGCTCGAGCCTCGGCCGCCTTGTCGACGACCGTACCTTCCCGAGCGAGGCGGAAATCGAGGACCGCTTCGTCGGCCTGTTCGGAGATACCGCTGGCATGGCGCTGGTGGCAGCATCCGCCCAGAACATCGACCGCGTCGTGTCACTCTACCGGGCGTGCAAGCGGACCGGCCGCATGCTGGTGCTCGACCTCTATGCTGCCGAGGTGCTGGCCGCGACCGGAAATCCCCGCATCCCGCAGTCCGAGTGGCCCGGCATCGCCGTGTTCGTGCCTCAGCACCAGCGTGTGCGGATCAAGCGCACCGGCCGCTTCGACCTGATCGAACGGCACGGGGCCAACCGCATCTACGACGAGCAACTGGCGGCCATGGCTCCACGCGCGGCGCTGCTGTTCCGGCTCTCGCTGCTGCCCGACCTCGACCGCGCAGGGTGCCTCGTGGGCGCGCGGGCGATCTGGTCGCAATGGGCAGGCTACCTCGACCAGCCGCGTGGGCAGCTGCTCGCTGCCGATCTCGCTGCACGCGGCATCCCGCTCAGCCACGCCCACACCTCGGGCCACGCCAGCATCCCGGACCTGAAGCGCTTGGCCGCGGCAATCGCGCCGCGCCAACTCGTGCCGGTCCATACCTTCATGCCCGAGCGCTTCCCTGCTTTGTTCGGGCAAAACGTCACGATCAGAGAGGACGGACAGTGGTGGGACACGGCAGCATGAGAGGCACGAGCGAGGCGGAGACCGCGTTTGAGGGCGGCACGACGGCGGTTCCGTACCGGAGCCTCGGGAAGCCGTTCCTCGCAGCGTTGGAGGCGCTGGCCCAGTCACCGGACGGGAACTGGTGGGCCGACGTGCTCGCGGACCCGGACCTGCTGCTGGCCGTGCGCGACCGCTCGCTCAACGTCTACCATCGCGGCGCCTCGCTGTTCCGGATCACCCCGGCGGGCGAAGGCGTGGCGGCCGAGACGCACGCCAAGTACCTCGTGCGGCAGCGGCAGGTGCTGACCCGGCTCGGCCCGGACGGCGGCTTCGACCTCGACCCGGGCAGCTCGGTGTGGACGCGCTACGAGGGACTCGGCACGCTGGCTGAGATGAAGCGGGCAGCGGCGGCGCTGTCCGGCCTGGAGAAGACCGGGGTGCACGCACTGGTGCAGGCCAGCCCCAACGTCGTTGACGTCGAGATCGCGCTGACCAGCACACCGGCCGCAGCTGCTGCTGTCGAGCCGGACGGGGCGGAAGCGAACGCCGCGCTTCTCGCCCCGGAGGCCGAGGCGCATGCAACCCCGGCCCAGCCCCGCCAGGATCGGCTCGACGTGGCAAGCGTGGAAGAGCGCGGCGTGCCAGGCGAGGCTTGGCTGGTGTTCCACGAGGCCAAGCTCGCTGCGAACCCTGGCCTTCGTTCGAAGACGACCCCGGCGATCGTCGCGCAGGTCGCGCGCTACCGAGCGGCCCTCACCGAGCAGGCGGAGCGCCTGGTGGCGGGATACCCAGCTCTCTGCCGCGATCTCGTCCGCCTCGACGCCCTCCGCAACGCGGTGCGCGCCGCACGCGGCCTCGACGCCGTAACACCCCGCGATCCCCTCATAGCCGAAGTCGCCTCCGGTGCATGCCGGCTGAGGATCGACCCCGAGCCACGTCTCGTCGTGTTCGGCTTCGACGCGGACCAGCGCGACGGTGCGCTGCGGGCGATCACCGACGACCTGCGCGGCCGGCACAGCTTGCAGGTTTACGCGGTCGGCCGGCCCAATGGACGGACGACCGCTGCCTTCCGCCGGCCGTCCGACCCAGTCTAAGGATTTCGGCTCGGGAGGGGGTGCGACCGCCGGCCGCGGCAGGAATCTGCGTCCGGCTGTAAATTCGCGGGGGGGGCAACGGGAATACCTCTTCTCAGCTCCGCCGGAGCGTCCGCGAGACCCCTTCGTCATGTCCAGCCTATCCCATCACGCTGCCCCGATCCGTCGCGTGCTGCACCTTCACCGGCCCGTGCACTCGATCTCGACCTTGATGTGCCTCGGCGTCCTCCTCGCGATTTCGGTGACACCCATACAGGCGAATCCTTCCTTCGAAGGGCATTATCAGGGGCGAGGCGAAGGTCGCCTCACCCTCAAAGTATCTTCGCTCGGTCAGGCAGGACCGGCGGCCACCTACTCGGTCGAGGCCTTCACCGGCATCACCAACGCGTGTTCGGGCACTGTCTCAAGCGCTGCCCGCCGGATTGATACCGACACGTTGCGGCTCAGCCTGAAGGGAGACGAGGCAACCTGTGAGCTCACTCTGCGCTTCGCCGCAGACCGAAAGCGCGTGCGGATGGAGGAGCAGGGCTGCGGCGATTTTCATGGGCCTGCCTGTAGCTTCGACGGCGCGCTGACCCGCCGCTGACCGCAAGCCGTGTCGTCCGTCGCCTCCGCGCGCCCGGACCACATGCCTTTCCTCTCTCCCCTTCGACGGACCACCCCCATGATGCGCGCGATCCTGCCGTTGTCCCTCGTTCTTGCCGTCTCTCCGGCTTGGGCAAACCCGCCGGTCGACGAGACCAAGACCGGCGGGTGCCTCGAACTCAAGATCGACGGGCGGCCTACCCCCTGCAACCACGACTTCCGCCTCGTCGATGATGGCAAGGGCGAAGTGAACTTCGTCACCGGCTACCGGGAGGGCCAAGCGAAGCCGGAGATGGTGGTCAACTTCGCGACCGCCCAGGTTCCCAATATGGAGAACGCCTACGGCTACGCGCTCCGCCTAACCCAAGTGACGCTGATGACCGTTGGCTCCCCCGACCAGCAGCGGCACTGGCCGGCCAAGGGCCTGTGCTTCCTGGTCAAGCCTAACCCGGTGCGGGCCGGCGCGAAGGCGGTGCGGCAGGACATCGTGGTGATGTGCTCGGCGAACCTGAGCGAGGTAGCCACACCGATGCAGCGGATCGACTGGAAATTCGTGTTCTGAAGGGGGAGATCATCATGAGCATGAGCACTCCCGGCACGGACACCACCACTCCATGTTCCAACAGCCCTCCCGGCAAGCAGCCCGCCCCGAGCGTCGGCATCTTCTGGGCCGTGCCGGACTGTGGTCGTATGGTGCTGGTCACAGACCACACGACCCTGGCAGAGGCGGAACCCTACGGCGACTGCCTCACCCACCCGCGCGGGCACCACGAGGTCTGGGAAGCGTGGCGCAGGCTCGGCGCCACGACTCTGCGCCGCCGCGGCCTGCCGCCGGCCATTGCGGGTCACGAGTACGAGGCGTTCCCGCGCGGACGCGTGGTCTACATGCGCACGCCCGCGCTGTTCACACTCTACGCCGACCGGCGCCTGCAGCGGTTGGAGACGGTCAGCGAACTCGTGCGGCTGTTCGGCCTGACCAGGCAAGACCACGCGGTGCGCTCAGACGCCCACTACCGCACGCTCGCCTGAGACGGAGGACACGCAGCATGGGCGGCTGCTCGGCCGACATCAAGGCGCTGCTGGTCGACGTCACCGACCCGGGCAACCCGACGCCGGGGATGCTGCCGGCGATCTTCCGCGACGTCATTGGGCGGCTCGACGCGGCCGGGCTCGCCTACGCCGTGGTCGGCCGCATCGCCCTGACGCTGCACGAGCAGGCCCGCTTCGTCGGCGAGATCGAGATCGTCGCCGATCTCGGAGCGGATGGGGGCGAGCGCGCCACGGAGTTCGTACGGGCGACGCGGTCTCGCTTCGCAGCACACATGGACCTGCACCAGTGCCGGCGACCCATCACCCTGACGCTGCGGCCCTGCATTGGTACGATCGAGGCGAGGCTGCTGGCCGAGGCAGTCACCCGTCCGTGGTTCGGCGTGCCCGCACAGCTGGCGAGCGCGGAGCACCTACTCTGGCTCTGGTGCCGCACCGACGCACCCGACCATCCAGCAGATGCCGCCGCGCTGATCGCAAGCGGCACGGTCGACCTTTGCCGAGTGCGGAGCCTGCTGCGCGAGACGGACGACGACGAGGAGAGCGGTCAGCGGCGGCTGCGGCTGGCAATCGGCGACGCGGTCCTGTCGACAACGTCTTCATTCAGCCGGCTCATGACGGAGCGGCGTACCCAGCTCGACCCAAACCAAGTGCCGGTCTGGCGCCTGCAAGGGGCACAGGCCACGGATGGCGGCGACCGCTGAGGGCGCGGCCGTTCGACATGCCGCAACTCCGCATCGCTGAGTAGGGCGACGGGGTCGACGCCTGCCGCGCGGCCATCACGACCCCTACATCAGAGCGAGAATTACCCCAGCCGGCGGTAGAGAAGGTGGCCCGGCAGGGCCGCCCCCAGCTGCCTACGGCGTCCCCACGGTGGGCGCTGTCGCATGCGACGGCAGGCAGATGAGTTACCCCTGGTCCCGTGACCTGCCACCGCGACCATACGGCTTGGTGCCCCTGAGCACTACGCCTTAGCTGACTTCAGCACCGACCACCCGACCCGGACCATCGCCGTTCTCACACCGATCCTGGACCTGCCAAGTGTTTGAAACTTGGCATCACTCGCCGGGTTAATTCTGGCCACATGACACCTTCGATCTCGCCTGCGACCTGTAGCTCGCCCCCGCGAGAGAAGCGCATTACCACCCCGCAGAGTTGAGCAAGGCTGACGCGAACTCGTAACCCATAGCGGACTAAGCGCGTCACCATTTCGAGATTCTGCTCTACGGCCTGAAGCAGACGCGTCACGGGCGGTCATAACGTCAGCACCTAATGGTACTTGAGCACGCACTTTCTACGATGGCTTTTTCTGGCTGCGGACAGAGTGACGGCGTCAGTGAAGAGTGGGACTGCGCCCCGGTCATCCTAGAGTGGAACCGCCAGCGACTGGCCGTGAACGTCCTAAACGAGGTCGAGAGCGCCGGGGATGCTTAAGCTCCCCGGCACGCATTCCCAGCAGCGTTGGGTGATCTCACCCGGTCATTCCCCGATAGCATCAGCACGACGCGGATGCCCGTCGGCGCACCAGTCGACACGACCTTTCCGGACCCAGAAGTGGCAGGCGCAGTTGTTGCGTTGATGGACGGATGGGCTGAGCGAGGGGCGACGCAACCAATCCGCGCCCACCGACCACCTTGGTCGACGCTTGGGGTTGAGGCTCAACGGGATCATCGCGCCGCAGCCACCAGGACAGCGAAAGCATGCCCATTTCTCGATGCCGCCGTCCACGACGTGGATTAGTTCGCCGTCCCTCACCTCGTCGTCCCGCGGGTAGGTGGACACTCGCCGGACGAGCAAGTCGTACCGGATGATGCCGAGCGTTTTGAGGAACCTTGCCAGGATCATACGCATGGCCATCACCCGAACCGATGCAGGAACGGGTGGACGTCCGCGAAGCCCCAGACACCCGGGCCGGCGCACATCTCGCATTCGGGGCGGGGGCGAGCCGTGTTCGCCCGGTCCTCGCACGTCTCGAAACGACGTCGCCTCTCCTCCTTCATCCCGCCGGGGCCACGGAAGCCCGTCACGGCCTGGAGGAACTCGTTGACGGCCATGCAAGCCGTCTCGGTGGTGAAGGTCACGACCGCCGGTGCCGGATCGCCTCCCCCGCTGACGTAGGCCTCGGCCTTCCGCCTGTCGTATTCCGCGGGATCGGTCCTGCGCAGCGCCTCCTCCGCGGCGATGCGCGGGTCGATGAGACCGCGGCAAAGGAGACACGTGGTGCCGGGCGCGAGCACGGTGACCCTGGCTCCCATCTCGTAGGGACGACCCTCCGTGGCGGGAAGCACGCGCAAGCCCATGTCGATGACCGGGATGCCGTAGAAGTAGGCGAAGCGGTTGAGGAACAGCCTGCCGTCATGGTCGTCGGTGCATCCGAAGATGACGTCGCAGGACCGCATCGCGTCACGTGCTCGGGGATCGCCGACCCAGCCCTGGAAGCACGCGACCTCGACGCCGAGCCCAGCCGCCTCGATCTCCCGGGCCAGCACATCGACCTTCGGCACGGCCGCCTCGGCATCCGACCGACGCGCCCCGTGCACCCGATTCAGGTTCGAGACCTCGACGACGTCGTCGTCGACGAGCAGGACGTGTCCGATGCCGAGGCGGGCGAGCAGCATCGCGGTCGGGCTGCCAGTTCCCCCGCAGCCCACGATCCCGACCCGCAAGGCACGGATGGCGGGGTTGAACGAGGGACCGAAAAGACGAGCCTGCCGGTCGAGGCTGTCGGGGACGCCTGCCGCGGTCTTGCCCGCATGCACCGCGAGGTGCCTGCCGGTGACCAACACCCGTTCGCATTCCCGCGCCTCATCGGGCAGCTGCCAGATGCGACAGACAGCCGAGCCGTCGCCCCCCAGCACGATGCTCGCGAACTCGCGGCCCTGGCCGGCCCGATTCGCGACGATCCGCAGGAGATCCCGCTCGTTCCGGTCGTCCTGGTCGGAGAAGAAGGCCGTGCTGCCGGGATGCGTGTGCACGATGGCCGGGATGAGATCATCGCGCTCGGCCCGTTTCAGGAGGCGGACGAACCCGCGCGTGGACCATGTGACGTGAACCGGCGAGGCGGAGACCCGATCCTCCTCCGGGACCGGGAGGACCGCCCGCGTGACGAGCCGCCGACGGGCGGCGCCCGTCCAGGGATCGGTGGCGATGTCGGCGGCGGAGAGCAGGACGTATGCGGAGGCCTCGGACCCGTCCTCGGTCGCGAGCAGCGCACGAAGCTCGGAATCGTGCGTTTCGAGCATGATGAGATCCAGCATGTCAGGCGGCCTCTTCGAGGGCGCGCTCGACGCGCTTGACCATGGTGTGGAGCCCGTCGATGCCGGGCCTCCACTCGTGATTGTGCCGCGACCAGCGCTGCCACGTGAGACCCTGAAACTGCTGCCGAACCTGGGTCGCCCGGGGCTCGGTGCCCGTCGTCGCGAAGGTCAGCCACGGGATGCAGTAGAACATGTCCGGCGAGCAGTCCGGGTAGCCGGGCGGCAGGAGGATCAGGATGTCGGCCGCGGGGACCGAGAACTTCCCCACCGGCAGGGTGAACCCGCGGAGGATGATGCCGCGGCTTCCGCCCTCCTCGAAGACGTCATGGGCGATACCACGGGTTTCGAGGTAGTTCGCGTCGCGCGGGGGGAGGGCCAAGAGGCCCTCCGTGGTCTGCGCGACGGCGGTGAAGAAGCGCTCGACGCCGGGCTTCGTGAGGTCGATCAGGTCGGTGTTGCGGACGAGGATGTCGTCGGCACCGCGGATCTCCTGATAGACGTCGTGCTTGGCGGGATCGACGCCGGCCAGCCGCTTAAGGACGAGACCGCTGACGACCGGCTTCGGCCACTCGATGTCCTTGTCGTCGATGAGGATGCGGAAGGACCGATCCGTGCGCACGACGATCACGCGCTCGATCCCGTGGTGCCGCAGGTCGAACAGTTCGTCGAGGCGCAGGTCCTCCAGCGTGCCGTCGGGCATGAAGGCGGATGCGACGAACTCCTCGGCCGGGTGGCCGCCGGCCGCCTTGATCAGCTGGCGCCCCGTGGGGACGGGATCGTCGATCTCGACGGTCCGGAAGTTCAGGTTCTCGTCGCCGATCTCGACTTTGTAACAGTTGGGAGGGCGGTGGTCGGAGTGGCCGTGGCCGTCGTTGGGGTTCATGTCGTTGCCTTTCGATCTTCGGGGCGGGAAGCCATCCTTCCCGGCCCGTCGAAGGTTGATCGAAAGGGAAAGGCGAAACCGGAAACGGCCAGGCCAAACCTTTTTTTCAGGGTCCAGGGTCCGGGCCGCGCCAGGCCGCCCGCATCCGCGTCACGGGCCTCTCACCAGGGCCCGACGCACCACGGTGTCGCCGTCGGGGAGGCCGGGGCAGGCGTGCATATGCGGGCACCGAAGGCAGGCACGCCCTGGATTGGGTGGGAAGACCCCGGACCTGATGTTAGTCATATGCCCGGCGATGGCCGCGAGCCGCTGCGCCCTTTTCGCCGCGGGCATTGGAACATGCTGCCGGGTCTCGCTCGAAAGATGGACCGCCTCGACGGTCACGTCCTCGGAAAATGCCTCCTGGGCCGCGGTGTGGAGGATCGCGTACTCGATCTCCGTCTCGATGGATTTCAGCGCCCGGCCGGTGGATACGCGCCTGACGATCAGGTTGCCGTCGGGGTCACGCACCACGTCATGCGGCCTCAGGACGACGTGGCCGCCACCGGCTTCGAGCCTGATGTCAGCGGGAAGCATCCGACCGGGTTCCGAGCGCAGCCCGATGAGGAAGCCCAGCATCCGCTCCGCTATCGCGCGGTACGCGTCGGCATGCCCATGTTCGACCGGACCGTGACGCGCCCAGGCGGCCTCGAACGCCTCGTCGAAACCATCGGGCGTGCCGACCGCCGCATCGAAGTTTCGATCCAGCCATCGGATCGTCTCCTGTACCGCGTTGTGCATGAGCATGTACGGCGTCTCGCCACGTCTGCCGCCGAGGCCCAACAGGTAGGTGTAGAAGAAGCGAAGCCCGCATTTTCCATAAGAATCGAGATGTCGCGGGTCGACCTCGAATGGCACTTCCCAGACGACCCGCACCGGTCCGGAGCCGGTCGGTCTCGACGGTCCTGGCAAAGCCGCCGCCACAGGCGACGCCCCCAACGTTCTTGCGACCTTGCTCAGGTAATCCGATGGGTTGCGATTGTTGCCGTTCTTCTGCTTGGTCGACCGGTACAGACGGAGATCGTCCCGAGCGCGCGACAACAGGACGAAAAACAGGCAGGCTTCCTGCTCGTCATGGCCGGCCACGGATGCATCGGCGCCGGAGAGGTCGTCGCTACCAGCAATCATCTTGTCCGGTGGTGGGCAGGACGGGGGGGTGGCCTTCCTGGGCACGCCGGTCTTGATGAGACCCGGCGCGTGCACCATCCGGAATTCCAACCCCTTGCATCCGTGGATGGTCATGACGCGCACCGCGTCGATCTGAAGGGCCGCGTCGGGGAAGTGACGCAGCGACTTGTCCTCGTCGAGGGCGATGAGCTGTCGGATCCGACGCTGGGCCGCTTGCGTCGGGTACTCGCCCTCTGACGGGAGTGATTTGAGGAAGTTCAGGAACTGCCAGATGGCGACCCCGCGCATCCGGTCGGCGAGTGTATCGGAGGCATCGATCCGCCCGGCGATGCCCAGACGGTCGACGACGAGCACGCTCGCCACCGTCCAGGGATGCGCGCGCTCTGCGAACCCGGCGCACGCGTCGCGAAGACGTCGGAGCGAGTTCATGGCCTCGGGCGTGAGCCCGTCTATCAAGCCGAGGTCGTCGAGCCAGGACAACGGCGTCGAGGAATGCGCGGCGAGGTGGTTGGCGACCAGGGCGACGTCGGCCAGGTCCATCTCGAAGCCCGGCATCGTCGATATGCGGACGATGCTCGCGGCACGAGGATCGTGGAAGAGCGACAGCAGGCAGAGGAGGTCCTTGATCTCCGACCGCTCGAAGATCGGTCCGAGATAGAGGACGGGAATGCCCCTCGTCGTGAGCCCTTCCGCGAACTGCGTCAGCCGGTCGTTCGTCGTGCAAAGGATGGCCTGGTCGCGGAACTGCGTCCCCGACGCCTGCGCGGACGATATCGAGGCTGCCACGACCGAGATCTCGTCGTCAGGGGTGCCGGCCTCGTACAGGGTCGGCTTACGCCCGCATGCCCCGCGAGCGGGTTCGAGCGAGAGCGGCTCGAAGGACCTGAAAACCTCGATGTCGGTCGCGAAGGCGCTGAACGTGTCGACGATCTCCGCGCGCGAACGATAGTTCACGCCGAGGGACTCGATCCTGGCCCGTGGATAGTCCGCCTCGAACGCACCCACGCTGGCCGAGGTCGCACCTCGGAACCGATAGATCGACTGCCTCACGTCCCCCACGACCCACAGGCGCTCGCCGTCATCCGCGGCCAGCGCCTTGATGAGGCGGACGGTTGCGAGGTTCACGTCCTGATACTCGTCCACCAGGATGTGACGATGCCTCAAGGCGAGGGCTTCGGCGATCTCGGGATGATCGGCCATGAGCATGACCGGCTTCATGATCAGGTCGCCGAAGTCTAGGGCATCCTCGGCGGCGAGGAGGCGCTCGTAGGCGTCGTAGATAATCGCCTCTTCCACGGCCCGCTTCGCGCGCAACCGGGCAGGATCATCCTCGGCGACCACGACCATCGCATCGGCGAACTCCCGATACCGCGTTGGGCCGACGAGCTCATCCTTCGCGCGTGAGATCGCGGACAGGACGTCGGAGAGGTTCGAGGTCGGATCCCAGAGGTCGCGGTAGTGGTCCAACGGCAGGCTCGCCACCACCCGCTCAAGCATCGTGATTGCGGTCGCCTTGTCCACGAGCTTCGGGCTCGCGGAAAGGCTGAAACGTTCATGAAACCGTCGGATCACGTCCAACCCGAACGAGTGGAAGGTGCCCGTCCAGACTGAGGCGGAGGCTTCGGGCCGTGTCTCGGCGAGGCGATCCATGAGTTCGCCGGCGGCCTTGTTCGAGAAGGTCAGGACGAGAATGCCGTTCGGGTCAATGCCTTCGTCGACGAGGCCCGCGATCCTCTTGACGAGCGTCCTGGTCTTCCCGGTCCCAGGGCCGGCCTGCAGGAGAAATGGACTGTCTCGGTGGGCGACGGCGATGTCCTGGCTTAGGTCCGGGAGCAGCGAGACCGCTTCCTGGTCGGGCGCCTCGTCCTGCACGACGGGAAGGAGAAGCGCGTCCAGCATCTGTTGCATGACGACGTCTGTACCGACACCGAGCTTGGCGGCGATCTCCGACGCCGTCATCCCGGCTCGATGGTGCAGTCGCGCGGTCGCGCGCGGCAGCACGAGTTCCCGCGCGAAGAGGTCGGCCTGGATTTCCCGTCGCTCGCCACGCCCATAGTCCGCCAAGCGCTCCACGGCGTTGCCGCTCTCGGCTGACCGTGCGGGATCGGAGCGCGTCGTGACGATAGGCACGTTCACGCCGTGCATCACGACGTGTCCGAGTTCATGCCCGATCAGGAGCGCGTCGCCACCCAGTGAGCCGGTCTCCCCGTAGACCACGCCCTTGGATTTTGGATCGAGCCGGGCGCGACCACCATTGAGCGAGACGTCGCCGGCGACGACTGGCTGATGCCAAAGTCCATGTCGTTCGAGGGCACGAACGGCGATATCGAACGGCTGCCAGGGATCGCCGCCGCCCTCCACCGTTTCCGCATGTATGCGTGCGGCACGTTTCCTTGCAGCCTCAATTGGATCCAATTTCCGCCTCTGCCATCGCGATAAGGCGTTTCCGTTGTTCCTCGCTCAGTCCGGAACTCTGAACGGCTTCCTGGAAAGTCTGTTTCTTTCCGACTTCCGGCTTGCCGTCCGCCTTCGCCATCGTGCCTTCGGGCATGGAAGCTGGCCGTTCGAGAAGGGCACGAACGATATCCGCACTGTGGCCGACCTCTTCCGCGATCAGGTTCGACAGCGCCCGTGGAAACTCGGCGGCCTCGATCAGGCCGTCCCTGACCTTCAGGAGGAACACAGGCGTGACCCCTATTCGAGCGGCAAGTTTGGGAAAAAGAGGACCTGCGAACGCGTCGAAGACATCGGGTAGAACCTGAACGCCGCCCGATGCTTGCGATGCTGTCGTCCTACCGGCCGTTCCGGCCTGGAACCGTGCCCATGCGGAGGAAACAATCCTTGTCGTGGAAGCGTCGGCCGGTTGGGCCTGCCGTGATGGATCGAGGACCAAGTCGACGGCCAAGCTCGTCAGCTCTCGCCGGTACTCCGGATACTCCTTGGAAAAGGCCTCCAATCGCTTGGGTGTCGGGTCGCCCTCGGTGGCGAATGTAAGCAGGATCTCTTGAACGGTGGGCACGGTGCCGGTGCTCGTCATCGTCTCTCTCCGAGTTCGCGACGCAGCTTCTCGTACGCCTTCGCCAGACGATAACGCACCATCCGATCCGAGACGCCGCAAAGCTTCGCTATGGTTTCCTCGTCAGCGCCCTCGATGCGATGGCCTTCGAGGGCCAGCGTGACGGCCTCCCTTTCACGGGCTGGCAACCGGTCGATCGCGCGCAGAAGTTCGTTCCGGAAATGTTCTTTTTCCTGTTCGGAACCCTTTTCGGCGAAAGCCAGGCGAATCTGACTGGTCAGGGATGGAAGATCCTCGCCGTCGTCGCCGCTCATCTCCTCGACGTGGTCGGTGCGGTCGGCCTCTCGCTGTGATTTCCTCAGGACGTCGATGCGCAGGGCCGCCAGGGCCTTGGCGAATTTTGCCTCGAAGAAATCCAGCTTGGTGCCCGGGGAGTTTCTGTCCTCGACGATGATGTCGACCAGTTTGTCGACGATCTCGGACCTCATCTCATGCGGGTCGTAAAGCCCGATGTCACGAACGGAGCCCTTCAAGGAGCACTCGACACGCTCGAAGAACACCTCGAAGAGCCGTTGGAACCGAGCATCGCTGTTGTCCATGCGGGTCCATCTGAGGAGATGGAGTAGGCATTCCGGCTCCATGTAGCCGGCCTTGCCAGGAACTTGGATCCGAGCCTCCCGGATCAGCGTCTCGAAATCCAGGGTCGATGCGCGGTCGATGGCTGCCTCGACCGAAGGTGTGCGCATATACAGTTCACCGTTCTTCTTCCTCCGCGTCAGGGGTGGCGCCATGTTGTATCCATGCCTCAGCCTGAGGATGATACCCGCGGCTTTCCAAAGTCCAAGGTCCGAAGCCAAAATATGCGTAGGCCAAGGGCGGTGAGGTCACATCGCCCCCTATCCCCACCTCTGATCTCCCCCCACGGGGTAGTCCGGGGGTAGAGTTAGTGCAGCATCGGCCTTTGCTCCACGGGTAGCCTGGCCGGCGGAGCCGGTCGGGTGAGCGCAGCTGGCCAAGCGGTGAAGGCGGGTTCCTTCACACCATGCCCTTCGCGGCGCGGTCGTATGCGGAGCGCAGGGGGCTGCCGACCTGTCCCGATGAGCTCTGCGATCACACGCTGGTGTTCCAGGTCGCCGAGCAGACCACGACCCTGTCGACCTACGGCAAGACGCTGCCCGACCTGGAGCGGCCGCCCTTCGTGGCCATCAAGACCGACGTCAGCAGCGCCCAAATGCTGGCCGTCGCCAACGGGGGCCGGGATCGGCTAGCTGCCGACCTACATCGGCGCCCTGCGGACCGGGCTCGTGCCGGTCGATTGCAGCCTGAGCTTTCGCCTTGATGTATGGCTTACGTACCGCCCGGACGTCGATCGGATCCCGCGGGTCCGCACGGCCATCGACTGGCTTCGAGCCTGCTTTGACGTAAGGCTGTTCCCGTTCTTCGGCAAGGACCGGATCCATCCGCGCGACATGGCCTCGATGGAGAACTACGTGGCCCTGTCTGACCTCTTCAAGGGTTTCGTGCGGTAGCGCCGAGCCCGTTGCCGGTGCCGCGCGTCCCCTCAGAAACGCGGCACCGACAGGAGCCGCTCGAACTGCAGCTGGATCAACGCTTCCTGGGCGCTGGATGGCAAGGTCTCGACGGTGGTCCGCGTCTCCCGTATCGTTCGCGTCTGCGGCTTCAGCCGGTCCTCGATCCTGCTGGCCGCCTCCCTGTTGCGCTGGACCTGCGCGGAGAGTTCCGCCTTCCTGCGGCCCTGCTCCCCCGGACTGAGCCTGTCGAATCCCTGGATTTGCATCTCGGGCTGATTGAGCTGGAGTTCCAGGTCGGTCGCCGCCGCGTTGAGGCGGACGAGTTCCCGGGTTTCCTCCGGGGTCGGGGCTCGCCCCGGTATGACGACGGTCTTCGGCACCTTCACCGTCTTCACCACGGTCTTCGCCGGGGCGAACGTCACCTCCAGGCTGTGGTCGTCGGTGCGACCGGCCGTCCCCGAGGGACCGAACGTGGCGCCGCCCGTCGGCAGCAGCGCGAACCCGGCGCCGGCGCTGGCATCGACCTCGACGATGAACTCGAAGGTGTGCCCCACGCTCGCCGGCCTGAGCGCGCGAGGTGTCGTCCCGTCATCGGGACCCGCGGGATCGACGGCGTCGAGCGCGCGGTTCAGCCATTCCGAAAGTCCCGCCCGACCCAGCGATCGCTCCGTGACGAACGGATGGTCCCTGACCTCGCGGTAGCCCAAGCAGTGGTACCCTCGGATCTCGGACAGCTTGGCGACGAAGTTGAGCTTGGCGATCCGCCGGCGTGTGCCCGTCGCGTTGGCACCGGCGCTGAGGCCGACGATTAAGGTCGGCGCCGTGACGGGGCTCGCGCCGATCGCTTTGACGGAACCCGTCTCCGTGACGTTCAGTGTAAGGGCGTAGGCCGCTTCCCAATCCAAGAGCCAGGGCCGTCGCCCTCCCTGCGTCGCAACGAGGACGGCCTCCCGCATCTCGCACTGGACGCCCTTGACCACGCTGCCGACGGCGAGTTGCGTATCGTCCGGCAGGGCCGGGACGACCGTTGAGCATCCCCCGCCGCCCAACGCCGTCAGGAACAAGCCGACCGTGAGTGTCCCCGCCCTGCCCGCCATCGTGCGCCCCACGTGTGCCAGGACGCGCCCTGGGTGACGCTCGGCAACGGATGATGCTGCCGATCATCGTCAAGGTGGCAAGCGGGCTTGGCCGACAACCTGTTGAGTGCTTGTCGTTTGCCGTACAGAGTTGTTATTCGGTCGCGTCGCCGATCGGGCCGGCAGCCGCCTCGGAGCGGGTCATCGCTTCCGCTTGTAGCGCGTGGCCGTGTCGAGGCCGATCTCCTTGCCGGTCAGCGCCGCGATGCGGAGCTGCACCATCGACCAGTGGCCGGCCGGACGTTCGACGTCGATGGATTAGCCAGTCCTCTCGCGATCGCGCTTCTGGGCGACGCAGTAGGCTTGGCCGCCGAAGCGCGCGATGACGTCGGCCGCATCGTCCTCGGCGCGCTTCGTTTGGGCGGCACGGATAGCCGTTCGCCTACGCAGCCAACACATCATTCCAGCCTCCGCGGCGCAGGCTTGGCGCAGAGCAGGATCGCCATGACGATCCACTCCACGTTCGCTATTCTTGTAGCACGACCTCAAAATGTCATGAGCGCCGGGCGCCTTGCCATAGGTGTCCGAAGTCGCCCAGTAAGCAGACTCACGTGAGGTCGAACTCGAACGTCCGCTTGTGGCGCATCTCGGAAGGCGCGACGGCGCTTTGACGCACGGCGGCAAGTGCATCCCGGCTTTCGGACCGGCTATCTTCGCGAAAACATCAGCCAGACCAAGGACGAGGCGTACGCAGCCGGCCGAGCGGCGGCGGTGGTGGCTGTGCACTACCTGCGCCTACCTTCCCTACGCCCCCTGCCGGCATTCTGCCGTACCGCCGCCGACGTGGACGACGGCGACTGCGCCCCCCTGGCGGACTAGCACCTCGACCGGCGACGACGCCCAGGCACCCGCCCGGCTTCACCGATGCGCGCCGGCCGCTTGGCAGGAGTCCAAGCCGCACCGTCCTCCGTCGTTAATCGCGCTGCCCCGTCCGGGAACCCTGGTCCAGCCGCACCCCCGCGGCCGTGACCCAGGACCACCCCAATGGACATCACCGCACCGCTGCCACCCGTCACCGCCGACGATCCCGCCCCCCTCGCGGCCGCCGCCCGCGCTCTTCTCGACCCCAGCGACCTCGGTACGATCAACCGCGTACCCCTCATTCCCGAGACCGCCCGCCGCCGACACCGTGTCTTCGTCGCCGCCGATCACCGCTTCAAGGCCGCCGCCCGCTTCCTCCAAGCGCTCTGGCGTGAGGACCGCGGACTGGCGATTGGCACCCACGTCGACCGCCGCGAGCCGCATCGCCCCCGCCGCCTCGGCTCGCGCATCTCGACCGCAGCAGGCACCCTCGGAGCCAACTTCCTTCATCCGGACATCGTCCCGGTGGTTACCCGGGCGCTCGCCTACCGCGAGCCGGGCGCGGCCTACGACGTCGACCGCCTCAAGACCAACCTACTGTCCTCGCAGCCGCTCGCCTTCAACCTGTTCGGCCCGCTCGCCCGCGACCTGCAGCTCGCCACCCGCTTCGTCGCCGAGCTGTTCCCCGGGACGTTGACCACAGTCACCGACATCCTGTTCGAGCACTCGCCGGGCCGCGGCGACCCACGCTTCACTGCTGACCGCACCGCCTACGACGTTGTCCTGCGCGGCCAGGACGCGACCGGCGCCCGCGCGCTCATTTGCATCGAGATCAAGTACAGCGAAGCCGGTCACGAGCCCGCTCCGCCCTCCCACCCGCGGCACACACAGATCGCCCGCACCACCCTCGGCCTGTTCGTGGACCCGGACGACCCGACACTCACGGGTTCTGCCTGCCAGCAACTCTACCGGCAGCACTGCCTCGCGAGTGCCATGCTCACGGCCGGGCTTGCGGACACAGCGACGCTGGCCTTCATCGCCCCCGCCCACAACCAGCTCGTGCACACAGCGGCAGCAACTTACACGCGCCAGCTCACCGACCCGCCGGCTGGCCCGATCCCGTTCGTGCCACTGACCCTTGAACACGCGTTCGCGGCAATAGCGACAGCCGGCCGCCCGGACCACGCCCGCGCGCTACACCGGCGCTACACCGACTTCTGGCTCGTCGACGGCGAACTCGACCTTGCCGCGGCGACCGCACCCGCACCCGTCCCCACCACGGTACCGAGCGCACGGACCATGACCAACATACCCTCCGCCCCGACGCGGCCGTCGCGGCGGAACCAGGCGCGCGCGACCCGACCCTTCGTCAAGCGGGTCGCTCACGCCGCCTGACACGGCCCCATCACAGCGGTCGCCCGCCCTGACCGGATCGGCGACCGCACCCCGCTTCATCCCCGGCACAGCAGACGAACCGCGCCGGGGCTTCCGCAGTGGACCACTGCCACCCGCGCTCACCACCGAAGCATCGAGCTTTCGGTTCAGGCAGCGTGTTCAGCACAGACCTGCCACAATCCCCCCACCTGGCACAAAACCTCGATAGATTCATCAGGGCCCTACGAAGCTGCTCTATATCAAACCGAATCACTATAGTTTAAAACGGGACCTGTCGATCGACGGCGCCGCACCGGAACCCTGCTGCAGACACGACTTACCTGATCTGTACTTATACGCCTGATCACAACGGGCGCCACTTCCTAGCACCCCTACCCATAACCGTCGCTGCAGTCCCGGTGCGGCGTCCCTCCAACGGGGCGCCCCTTCATGCCCACCCACCACCAAATCTATCACCGCCGCGACATCGCGACGTTCACGACGAGCCGCCTGATCGACACTGCCCCACGCCACCTCGCGCGATCCCTGCAGCATCCATGGCTGTTCAGGCCACCCGCGGCGGAGCCGCAACGACCACCCCCGATCGCGATCGACCTCAATCCTGCTCCCGACAGATGCGGCGCACTCACGCTGTACAGTCAGTGCGGCGACATCAGCGAGCGCCCGCCCGCTCCGGACCCAGCATGCCGCGAGCACCCGCGTCACGGCCGCAGCCGACGACGAGGCGGCCCTTCCTGAGGGGGACGAGACACCCGCCCTGGCGCTGACCATCGAGTTGACGCCGCAGATCCAGCCGGGGCCGACGATCGCCACCCGCGCGACCCTGTCCGTCCACTTCGTGCGCGAACCGTGGTGGCCCAACGACCTGACGGATGCACTCAGCGACCTCGCCGATCTCTGCCTCCGCCGCTTGGCGGAGCAGGCACACGCGACAGCATGAAGGCCACCGACCTCACCGTCCATGGCGGCACCACCCGCGTTCCGCCATCGCCCTTCTCGCGCCGCTTCACCGCCCGTCAAGTGTCTGAAACTTGGCACCTCTGACCACGGGCATTCTGCCGACACGGGGCCAAAACGGCAGCCCGCGAGGTGCAGCTCGCCCCCGCCAGTCTGGCGCAACAAGCGACGGGACAGCGACCGGGGCCGACAAACTCCTGCCCGATTCGTCAGCCCGGCGGGACACCTTGGGAAAGACGCCACCGGCCCAACCGCATCGGGCGCTCCGGCTCTGCCGTTCAGGAACGAGCGTGGACGTCGCCGAAAAGATGGGGACCGAAACGGCAAAAAGGCCGCGTATAGTCACAAACCCATCCTCGACCCCCGGGTAACTCACTACCAGTTCGTAGTTATTTACGCCCGCCCCGACACCCATCTGCCCCGTCCCAGACGAGGCAGATGTTGCAGGCACGCAAACGGCCTTCGCCGCCCCAGCCCATAGCCAAGAAGGCGCTCGCCACAGGGATGCTCGGCATCACCGGCGACGATAAGGCTACCTAAACGAGAAGGGGGCGCTCGCTGATGCGAGCGCCCCCTCATTCACCGTACTGCGGACGGTACGGTGGCTGGATCGACGAGACCGGCGTCCAGCCCAACGAGGCAGGACACCGGACCTTACGGCGCGTCAGATCAGCTCTATCTCCAGCATGAAGTCGTCCGACGGCGGAGGCCGCCGCGGCGGCTCAGGCTCGTAGGACAACTTCGTCACCCGCGTGTTGAACTCCCGCGGGTACAGCCAGCGAACATCGCGCCACCCATCCTCGTACCGCGATATGAACGGAGGGCGCGGTGCCTCCGGCTGCCGGAGGCACCGCAACTGCTCCCCAAGACTCATCACCCGCGGCACCACCGGCCGCTTCGGCTGCGGCGGGTTGCGAAGCTCGTCACAGTGCTTCGGTATGCCGATCTCGCGGCGAGCGGGGCCCAGGTTCAAACACGAACCGAGGCGCGGCATCATTGTGACCACGCCCGGATCCTGCCAAGGCCACGCGATCAGCTCGCCCAACAACACATCGGTTCCGAATGGCGAGTTGTAGGCCCGCCGCACGATCGCTTGAGGATCGTAGCCCTTCACCTGATAGTGAAAGTGGTGCCAGTGCAGCCAGCGCGTCCGCTTCGCCGGGCCGGTGACACGGATGGCCCGCGGACAGGACCCATACCCATTCCGCTCCGGCCACTCCATCGCCCACCGGCGGAACTCATCGCGCTGCGGCGAACGGGTGTGCGTCGACAGGCACAGATATAGAGCGAGATGGGTATGCAACCCGATCCGCTGGCTATTCTCGTGGCCGAAGAAGTACACCGTGGGCAGATGCCGCTCGTACATCCACTCGTTCAAGTGCTTCCGAAACTGCGTGAAGACCCTCTGCGCACTGGCTCCATCTCGTGCGCCGAGCGCACCCCACCATAGGGTTACCGAAGTCTCGCAAGTCAAGTCGTGATGACCGGCAAACGCAGCAGCAGTATAGTGCTCGGCGAACTCCTTTTCCGTGATGAAGGTGGGTATCGAAGGAGAAGAAGAGCTAGCCCGCGACGAACGTTCAGCCCAGCGGCGGGACGGCAGCTTTTTCACGAAGGTGTCAGGACGCTGCGCCTGATACATCTGGATGTAGCCAGAATTACTGAGCCGGTCTGGTGGCTCATCCCACATCATCCGCAGCAGCTCACCATGGTACCCGGTGACACGACCGAGATGAAAGTCGACACCTGGCACAGCACCACCATGGTACAGCGCCTTTGACCACGCATCACCGTCTAGATACCGACTGCGGCAGAACACGGAACGGGGCTTAGAAACCATTGAGAAACTCGCGAATCTATCGCGACATCCGGTACTGCGCCTCAGACTGTTTCGTCAGAGACATTACTGAAACAGGGCAGCAACCCATGTCGGACCAATGGAACAACAAGACCGCGCCTTATGGGAAGGCGCGGCCAAGCGTGCTCTTGCGTGACGAGAAAGGCGAGATACGGAACCGCCGCTCCCTATACGCGCTTGCTCAACTGCTGTACCGTCAGGCCGCCTCTGAATTCAGCTTTCCGCTGGCTTGCGTGCAAAGCTCCTCAGCAAGCTTCGTCAAGCTTGTGTATAAAGACTGCCGATCCGCAGCCGGCCGGGACCTACGCCGACGGTGCGCCGGATATGCGGCCTCCAGCTGACTATGAACTTCCCTGACCAAGGGGGCGAGAGCCGCGGGCGCTGTACGAATTGGCCCATTCAGGAGTGCCTGTACCGCACACCCCATGACGCTCGCTCCCTCCACCGAAAGGATCAGCTTACGCGACCTCTCGCAGGCTCCTGGTAAGGCGAACCGTGCAATCAGGTCTGCCCGATCAGACCGATCCTCAACCGCCTCGATTTTGCCGAGCTGCGCCTCGCGAATCATCTCATCGAAACGGCGGCACGATATTCCACCAACGTCGGCCTCGGAGATTTTCCCCTCGCCGTCAATACCGCCCAACGGCTCGGTCGTATCAGCGCAGTGCACGGCAAATTCGCCAACAACCTGACAAGATTCGGCTGGTGTATTCGGCACAACGGAAGCGGTTAGCATGTCTTCTATATGCGTCTCACCAATGGAAGACGCACTATTTTTCTTGAACACATCACTCATTTTCAGCTCCAGACATTAGTCACCACGCCGTCAACGAGGGTATCAACCCTATGATCGGCGTACGTTGACCAACACGCTTACGACGCGTGGTCTCTAAAGATCTGAGACGAGCGACCGACCTATCCCGGGGCACCTAGTCTAAGGGCAGGCCCAACAAGGGATAGTCCGCCCCTGTGAGACGGCAAACCTCTTTCAAGTCGGCATACCTGGCTTGCCAGGAACGCTTAACAGCACTTCATGAAATAGGGGGCGATATCGCCGTTGGCAATCGCGGCGGCACCAAATTGATTCAAGATCCGCTGTATGGTCAACAGATCGAGCCGGGAAACCCACCGAATCGCCCATGTCAAAGATGGGCACTAAGGCCTTTTGACAGGCCCACCGACCTGCACGCCCGCGTCGCCGCTGCCATCCTTTCTCACCTCGAGACCGTCGACCCCGCGTCCTGGACGCCACCCTGGCACGGCGCCGACCCAATGCCGCATAACGCCCTCACCGGCCGACGCTACCGCGGCATCAACGTCCTGGCGCTTTGGTGCGCGGCGCAGTCCAACGGCTACGCCGACGCGCGCTGCGCGACTTACCAACGCATCGCTGCGAATGGTGACAGCTCAATCGAGTGTGCACGGGCTTCCTCAGCGACTATAAAATGACAACCCCCCTGCACGTTGCAGACTACCCCAAGGCCAACCAGCCAGCGCGGCGGGTATTGCAGCGCAGACCAGGCCTGCCTGTACGCTGCGGACGGCCACAGCTACAGCGACGAGTACGACGTGATCGTACGCTCCCATCCCGCGGACGTGGCCGACGAGCGTCCTCTGCCTGCACGGCCATACTGACCTTCGTCGCTTCCACTAAGCTCTTGCCGTCGACCTAATCCCGTTCAGTTCTTCATCTCAGACGGGAACCCTGACTCGACCGCAAACCGCGGCCGCATGTCAGGACTTCATTATGGCCACCAATGCCCTCATACCGTTGCCCGCGGCCAGCGACTTCGCTGCTTCATCTGCTGACCTGGCACTACTCGATCCCAGCAACCTCGGAACACTGCCTTGGGTACCGCTCATCCCCGAGCGTCAGCGCCGCCAGCACCATGTCTTCGTCTCCGCTGATCACCGTTTCAAGGCAGCGGCCCGCTTCCTTCAAGCACTGTGGCGCGAGGACCATGACCTCGCCATCGGCCACTACCCCGACAACACCACTAGCCGACGCCGACGCTTAGGCTCACGCATCAGCATGTCTGCCGGCGGGGACGGCGCGAACTTCCTTCATCCCCGCATCATCCCAGTCGTGGCGCAGGCCCTGCACTACCGCGAACCAGGAGCTGTCTATGATGTGGACCGGCTCAAGACGAAC
This sequence comes from Methylobacterium sp. V23, assembly GCF_002917135.1. Lineage (NCBI taxonomy): Bacteria > Pseudomonadati > Pseudomonadota > Alphaproteobacteria > Hyphomicrobiales > Methylobacteriaceae > Methylobacterium > Methylobacterium sp. V23. The sequence continues at coordinate 79,154 of NZ_PDHT01000022.1, read as the reverse complement.
CTGCTTTCGTCTCAACCCCTGACGTTCAACCTATTCGGCTTGCTCGCCCGCGACCTCGACCTTGCTACCGGCTTCATCGCCGACCTCCTGCCAGGGGCCATGGCCGAAGTGACAGACCTTCTCTTCGAGCACAGTCCAGGCCGCGGCGACGCCCGATTCACCGCCGATGGCACTGCCTTCGACCTTGCCATCCGCGGCCGCTCAGCCACAGGAGAGCGCGTCTTCATCGGCATCGAGGTGAAATACAGCGAGAGCGCCTACGAACCATCCCCGCGTCTCAACGAACGATACGCGACCCTTGCCCTGACAACCGACCTATTCATCGACGCAGCCGACCCCGGCCTTGTCTCCAATCCCTGCCAACAGCTCTTCCGGCAGCACTGCCTCGCCGCCTCGATCCTCGACCAAGGCCTAGCGGACCAGGCCATCGTTGCCTTAATCGCGCCGAGCCACAACTATCTCGCCCAAGCCGCGGCCACGACCTACGCCCGCCACCTGCACTCAGCCTCGACCGGCCGCATCCCCTTTATTCCCCTGACGCTGGAACGGACGATTGCAGCCCTAGCGACGGCTGGGCTCCCCGAGCACGCTTGCGCGCTACACCGCCGGTACACCGACTGGTGGCTCGTGGACGGCGAACTCCACCTCAACGACGTCCCAACCGCGGCCAACAACTTGTTCACTGCCGCCGCTTTCGCTGACCGAACGGCACAGCGACGCGCCCGTACCGCCTAAACCGCCGCTTCCATCTTCATCACAGCAGCATGGTCTCAGCCCAGGCACATCACGTCCGCCAGGCTGAGATCAAGCGCTGTCAGCGCAACCAAACCAACCATCCTGACCGTATCACCGCCTGAAACTTCGCCCCTTCATTGCCAATGAGTACGGGGGCTGGTGCTTTTCTCCTACCCAACAGCTGGACGACCAAGCGCCCAAGACCCAAAGGCGACATCTCACAATTCCCGCGAAATTGGACGCAGCCAAGTGTTTAAAACTATGGAGCACTCGACCAAATACTTCTGCCCACATTCGCCCTTTACCAGCGCCAACGAGCTGTAGCTCAGCCCCACTTAGAAGTCGGCAATATGGCGGCAACTCGTCGGCAGGTTGAGTGAGACCAAAGGGGCAAAAAAGAGCTCGAAGCGGACGTTCCGCAACCGACCCAACGCAGTCGTTCGCGTTCCCCGATGCGATGTGCAGAAGCGGACATATGGCGAGACACCTCTGATCCGCTGCCGCTGGCTGATACCGGCGTTCCGGCTCGGAATGGCGTCTCATCGAAGCGAGTTTGTCTGGCAAGGCCGCTTTCGCTTCGAGCGGTTCTGAAACTCTTTCGATGCACGCGGAGCATGTCGGCGATCGTGCGCCATAAGCGATGGACACGACAGCCGGGGGAACACGTCTGAGCCGATGAGCAGCGCATGCCTACGGCAGATGATGCCTTTTCAAAGACACGGCGGCCTCGCTCTCCCTCGTTGTCCCTGGACACCTGTTCGCCGCCGGGTTGCCGAAGAAGGAGCCGCCACCTCTGCCGTATGTAGCTTCCCTTAGAGAGCTGCCGGGTAGCGTTTGCCTTGGCAGAGTGCCTTCTTGACTGATCAGGGGAGGCACGAATGAAGGGCAGTATACATCGGCGGTCTTCGGCTGGTTGGACACCGGGGATTTGGGAGGGCTCGCACCGCGAACGAATGGACCCCAACGCTGCGGTCTTCACTCCCGATATTGTCAAAGCGATGTGCGAAGGGTTCGATCTGGCTTGGACCTCGATGCTCGCTGCAAACCTCACTTGCGCGGCCGATCGCTTCGCGGCGGAGACACGACGTCAGCTCGCGATTGCAATCGTCGAATCTGCCTGCCGGGGCACATGCGATCGCCATCGGCTGAGCGAAAATGCTCTCAGAAGCTTCTTCCCCCTGGGGCTGCCAAGGCAGGCCGAACAGGATCGGAACGATCCTAGGTAGGCTATTGCTGATCGCGACCGACGCAGCCCGACGGCACGATCCCTGCGGCCAGCGCGGTCTGGAGCAGGTCCGTCAGGCTGGCCGCGTTGAGGCGGTTCATGACTTGGGCGCGGTGCAGTTCCACCGTGCGGGGGCTGATACCGAGGTGCTGGCCGATCGTCTTGTTGGTTCCACCGTCGACGAGGCCGACGAGGACCTGGCGTTCTCGAGGCGTCAACCGCGCCAACCGCGCCGCAGCGCTCTCATCGGATGTCGTCGGCCGGGCGTCACTGTGACACTCGGAGATCGCGATCAGCAGCGCGGATTGGGGTGCATCCTCATCGCTCAGGCGCACGAAGTCGATGGCGCCAGCCTTCATGGCGGCGACCGCCGAGGCGACATCTGCCGTGGGCGAACCGAGCGCGATGGTCGTCAACGCGATGGAACGCGCCTTCAGTTCCCGCGGGATCACAAGGCATTCATTCCTCGACTGCCGGACGTCGACGAGCACGCAACCGGGCGTGAGGACCGGGGCCATGTCGAGGAAAGCAGATGCGCTGTCGAAGGTTCGGACACGATATTCGAGGCTCCGAACCAGGTTCGCGAGCCGTCGCGCCTCACCGACTTTCGTGCTGACGATGTAGAGTTGATGCTCGTCCTGGTTCGACAGATCGGCAGTGATCCCGCCCAATCGATGGACTGTACCGTTCTCGTCCCGGATCGGAAAGCTGGTCTCGCGCAGCCAGCGGATCGCGCCGTCCCCGGGACGGATGATCCGGTACTCGAACTGCACCGCCTCACCGGCTCGGACAAGCCCGAGCGACCGTTCGACCTGCTGCCGATCGGCGGGGTGGACATCTTTGATCCATTCACTGAACGCGGTCGGCCCTTCCGCGCACGGCACGCCCCAGATCCGCTCGAAGGCGGCACTTCGATAGACGATCTGACCGGCTTCCGGATCGCCGATCCAGAGAAGGCTTCGGCTATGCTCCGCGAAGCTGCGGAACTGCGCCTCGCTCTCACGGACAAACCTTTCGGCACGGCGTTGCTCCGTGACGTCGTTCACGGCGCCGATGAACCCGACGGCGCGTCCGTCCGCGAAGGTCGTCCGACCGGACGTCGCGACATGCCGGATTTCGCCGCTGTCGCGTCTCATCAGCCGATATTCGATGTTGTAGCTCCCGTCCCCGGCCGGATCGACACAGGCCGCGATGGCGTCATGGACCCGCGCGAGGTCCTCCGGGTGGATTCCCGCCTCGAAGACGCCGACGTCGACCGGCGCGTCAGGGGGCACGCCCCACATCTCGCGCACGCGCGCGTCCCAGTTGAGGACGCCGGTGACCGGGTCCCATGAGTAGATGCCGAGACCTACGAGTTCGGTTGCGGCCCTGAGGCGAGCCTCGCTCCGCCTGAGCTTCTCCTCCATGGCGCGCCGCTCGCTCGTGTCTCGGGAAACGCCAACGACCAACTCGACCGAGCCGTCATCGGCGCGGATGGGCCCCCAGTGGAAGTCGAAGTAGGCGCCGGAGCCCGTCGGGCTCCGGTAGTAGACTTCGCCCTGCGTCGTGACGCCGTCGTTCAGGACGCGGTCGATGTGGCCATCGAGTTCATCGGCCAGCTCCGGTGGGTAGTCGAGGTCCGCGAAGGTTCTACCCAGCATCTCGTCGGAGGACAGGCCGAAAAGGGCCAGCATGGCCGCATTCGCGTAGGCGAAGCGTTTTTCGGGATCGAAGACGTAGACGAAATCGGGAATCGAGGAGAGCCTTGCCTCGAGGAAGCGGGACTGGCTCGCCAGTTCCGCCGATGCGGCGTCGACTCGCTGCGTGGCCCGCTTGAGATCGTCGATGTCCTGGACGACGACGATCGCTTCGCCTTCGCCGCGGACGGGCGCTGCGCCGACACGAAGCCAGCGTTCCAGTCCGTCCTGCTCGATGTGGAGGAAGTCGACTCCCGGCAGGACCGTCTCGCCGCGCAAGGCCCGGTTGCCCGGGTAGCGATCGGGCGTGATCGGCCCGTCATCGCTCTCGTACCCCCGCCAGCGATCCATCAGAGTCGGATCGCGCGACGCCTGCCCGATCAGCCCGACGTAAGGGTGCATGAGCGCATTGGAATGAACGAGATGCCCGTGATGGTCATAGATGCCGACGCCGAGGGGCAGGGTGTCCAGGATCGATGCGAGCAGGGGGCTTTGAGCGCGAAGCGCTCGTTCGACGGCGAAGTCGCGGGTCGCCATCGGCCGAGCTTCTGATCGTGACCGACTCGACATGACATCCGCCCTCCTAAGTCACAACGGGCTGATGTTCAAAATTTTCCTTCAGTACCCATACGTATCGCACGTCTTCTGCTTTCTCGCGATAGGCGAATACGCGACTGGCAGCGATGAAAATTTCAGCGCCGGCACAACATCGTCGATGGTGTCGTGCCTGTCCCCGGGGCTACGGCCCGTAGCCGCAACAGGTAGGCCCGGCCAGTCCGGGTGAGGCTGCTCCACGAGCCGCGACTCGGGAACCTCCCTAGGGATCATCCGGATAGCTCGCCGCTCGGGCGACGGGGATGAATCGTCACCGACGCTTCCGAGGAGATCACCATGAGAGCTCTGGTCTGGCACGGCACGCAAGACATTCGATGCGATACGGTTCCGGATCCCGAGATCCAGGACGACCGGGACGCGATTATCAAAGTCACCGCTTGTGCGATCTGCGGCTCGGACCTGCACCTCTACGACCACGTCATGCCCGGCATGGAGAAGGGCGACGTCATGGGCCACGAGTTCATGGGCGAGGTGGTCGAAACGGGGAAGGGCGTGAACGGCGCCCTCCGGAAGGGCGAGCGGGTGGTGATTCCGTTCACGATCATCTGCGGCCAGTGTGACCAGTGCAAGCGCGGCTTCTTCTCGGTCTGCGAACGCTCGAACCGCAACAAGCACTTGGCCGAAAAGGCCTTCGGGCACACCACGGCAGGCCTTTTCGGCTACACCCACCTCACCGGCGGCTACCAGGGCGGCCAGGCCGAGTACGTCCGCGTGCCCTTCGCCGACAAGACCCATATCAAGGTGCCGCAGGAGCTCAGCGACGAGCAGGTTCTGTTCCTCGGCGACATCTTTCCCACCGGCTGGCAGGCGGCGGTGCAGGCCGACATCCAGCCGACCGACACGGTGGCGATCTGGGGCGCCGGCCCGGTCGGTCAGATGACGATCCGCTCGGCGATCCTCCTCGGCGCAAAGCAGGTGGTATGCATCGACAGCGTGTCTGAGCGCCTGGAGATGGCTCGGGCGGGCGGAGCAATCACCATCGACAATGCCCAGGAGAGCGTGGTCGAGCGCCTCAACGAGTTGACCGGCGGCAAGGGGCCGGAGAAGTGCATCGATGCCGTCGGCATGGAGGCCCATTCACCGCGCGCGCTCGAACAGGTCTACGACCGCGTCAAGCAGGCGGTGATGCTGGAGAGCGACCGTGCCAGCGTTCTGCGGGAGATGATCTATGTCTGCCGTCCCGCCGGCATCCTCTCGATCCCCGGCGTCTATGGCGGCCTCGTCGACAAGATGCCGATGGGTGCGCTGATGAACAAAGGCCTCACCGTCCGCACCGGCCAGACTCACGTGAACCGCTGGACCGACGACCTCGTGAAGCGCATCGCCGACGGGCAGATCGACCCCTCCTTCGTCATCACCCACCGGGCGGGGCTCGAACAAGGGCCGGAGATGTACAAGACCTTCCGCGACAAGAAGGACAACTGCATCAAGGTCGTACTGCGGCCCTGAATGGCGCCGCAGCGCGCCGTGCTGCGGCGCGTCTGCCGCTTCGCCCCCGTGTCCACCGAGGAAGCCAGCATGTCCGAGTCCCCGTACCCACGCGACCGGAGCCGCCCCCCCGCGCAGACGCCTTTGCAGAGCTATCTCGCCTCGAACCTGCGCCGTAGGCCAGATCCCGGAACCCGGGCGCTCGCCCAAGGTCTCGGCTGGTTCTCGATCGGTCTCGGTCTCACCGAACTCGCTTATGGCGGTTCCATTGCGCGCTGGCTCGGAATGCCGCGCTCGGCCCCGGTCATCCGGGCCTATGGCGTGCGCGAACTCGTCCAAGGAGCTGGGATCTTGGGCTCAGGCGATCCGACCCCCTGGATCTCGGCACGCGTCGCGGGGGACGCGCTCGACATCGCCACGGTTCTGCCCGGGCTTGAGGACCCCAATCCCCGCAAGCACAACGTGCTGCTGGCACTTCTGGCTCTGGGGAGCGTCACCGCCGTCGACGTGATCTGCGCGCAGAATCTCGCGAAGGCACCCCTCGCTCCATCCGAGAAGGTCAAAAGGGACTACCGCCGCCGCAGCGGATTTCAGCGTCCTGCCGAGGCGATGCGGGGAGCGGCTCGCGACGTCACGCCACCGTCCGACATCATCGGCCCGGAGGCGATGCGTCCCTGGACATTGGCCAACGCCTGAACGCAACGGAATGGTAGGCCACATGCTCCCTGTTCTCGAGCAGGTGTCGGGCGCGCTCGTGATGGGGCTCGTCCTCGCCGACGTCTTCCTGACCGTCCTCTACGCACGCATCGGAACGGGCTTGTTCGCGGACCGGGTGGCCCATCTCATCTGGGCGATCTTCCGCCGTGCCGGCGATCTCTTCGCAGGGCGGCGGGGTGCGGTACTCTCCGCCTGCGGCCCGGTCATCCTCATCGTCTACGTTCTCTTCTGGTCGATGGGGCTGACCCTCGGAGCCGGCCTCATCATCCACCCGGCATTGGGAACGGCCATTCGGGCGAGCGGGGGCGAAACCCCGGCCGACTTCGTGACCGCCCTGTACGCGGGCGGCAGCAGCATCGCGATCGTGGGGGCGAGCGACTTCAAACCGGCCACGGCAGCCTACCGGGTCCTCTACCTCGTGAACTCGCTCATCGGGATGTCGGTGACGTCGCTGGTCCTGACCTACGTGATGCAGGTCTACAGCGCGCTTCGGCAGCGCAATGCCCTCGGCCTGAAGCTGCATCTGCTGGCGGCTGAGACCTCGGATGCGGCCGAACTCCTGGCACGTCTCGGGCCCGGAGGACAGTTCAGTTCCGGATACACCCACCTGGCCGATGTCGCCGGGTCCCTCGCCGAAATGAAGGAGGCGCATCATTTCTATCCGGTGCTGTTCTACTTCCGGTTCCGACAGCCCTTCTATTCCGTCTCGGCGCAGGCGTTCATCGCGCTCGACACGGTGTCGCTGATCCGAAGCGGAATTGTAGATCGTCAGGCCGCATGGCTCAAGGAGAGCGCCGCTGTTGATGCGGTCTGGCACGTCGCCATGCTGCTTGTCGTCACGCTTGAAACGACGTTCCTGCCCGGAGATCTGCCAGCGCCCGCCGACGCAAACTGTACCGAGCGCGAGGCATGGCGTACCCGCTACGCAGCGGCCGTCGGGCGGCTTTCGGAAGCCGGCGTCGAGCCGCCACCGGATGGGCCGGATCCAGAGACCTATGTCGCGTTGCGGGCATGGTGGCAGCCACACATCGCACGACTGGCCCCTGCGATGGCCTACCACATTGAAGAGTTCAGACCCGGGAGGGAGCCGCACCCCTGAAACGCTTCGTCCGAGCGTATCGAAAACGGCGCCCGCACGCGCTCGCTGTCGCTGGTCTGTCGGCTTCGTCGAACGCGCTCTCGAGAGCCGCTGCTCCGCCGCCGAGAAATTGCACCGGAAGAGCTGACTTTGGCCCAGCGTCTTGATCCCTGAAGACGGGTCGCCCTCAAGCTTCGTTGCCGGTTTCGAACGTCGGCAGGCCATCGCTGTTCCTGCGACGTAGAGCAATTGGCTGAGCTTGAGGAATATTCGCGTCGGGCTGCGGACAACACCTTAGGACTCTACCGGATCATACAATCGCGGAATGCATGACACGCTTCTCATAGAAGCCGCGGCTTCAAGTTGGGAGATCCATCCAATGCTCGGGGCTGGAACGACCAATCCTCACCATCCAAGGAAGCCCACCATGGTGACCAAAGCGCTTTTCGTACGACTGGAAGCGAAGCCCGGAAGAGAGGCCGACGTGGAAAGTTTTCTGCGCGGCGGCCTTTCGATTGTCGAGCAGGAGCCGGCGACGACAGTCTGGTTCGCCGTTCGGATCGGACTGTCGACCTTCGGAATTTTTGACGCCTTCCCCGACGAGGCGGGCCGGCAGGCCCATCTTTCCGGCGGCGTCGCGCAGGCGCTGGAGGCACAGGCGTCCGAACTGTTCTCCGAGCCGCCGTCGATCCAGGAATTCGACGTGCTCGCCTCGAAGCTTCCCCGGTAGCGCGGGCCGGTGCCCCATGGATCGCAGGCCGACGCCGGGAACGCGCTCATGCTGGCCGCAGGAACGACGATTTGAGCGTTCAGCCGTCCAAGTCCGGCGTCGCCTCAAAGGGCCCGCCCTCTCCTCGAGCGGGCCGCGGCGTCCGAGCGGGCGGTGAGGGGCGTCCCGAACCCAATCCTTGTCGAACGGAGAGAGGAACATGACTTCTGGAATCCTCAACGACCTGAAGGTCGCGATCCTGGTGACGGACGGCTTCGAGCAGATCGAGATGACCGAGCCGCGCAAAGCCCTCGACGAGGCGGGCGCCGAGACCCGGCTCGTGTCGCCCAAGGACGGTCGGGTGAAGGCCTGGAACTTCACGGATTGGGGCGGCACCTTCCCGGTGGACATGCCCCTCGACAGCGCCCGGTCCGAGGACTTTGACGCGCTCCTGCTGCCGGGTGGCGTCATCAACCCCGACATGCTGCGCGTGCTGCCCGAGGCGGTCGCATTCGTGAAGGCCTTCTTCGACGCCCGCAAGCCCGTGGCCTCGATCTGCCATGGCCCCTGGACCATCATCGAGGCGGGGGCCGCACGCGGACGGCGCCTGACCTCCTGGCCGTCGCTGAAGACCGACCTCAAGAACGCCCAGGCGGAGTGGGTGGATGAGGAGGTTGTCGTCGATCAGGGCTTGGTCACGAGTCGCAAACCCGACGACATCCCGGCCTTCAACCCGGAGGTGATCAAGCTGTTCGCGAGCGCACGCGGACCGTCGCGACAGGCAGCCGCCCAATGAAACCGAAAGCCGCCGTCGACGCTGCGCAGCAAACGCCTTCTCCGTCGGGACCGAAGAGCATGGAGCGGCGTCCGTTCGGTCCTGTGCCACGCGAGATTGCGGTGATCGGCCAGGGAACCTGGTACATTGACGACGCGCACCGACCCACCGCTGTCGCGACCCTGCGGCGGGGTCTCGACCTCGGCATGACCCACATCGACACGGGCGAGATGTACGGCGACGCCGAGACCGTAGTCGGCGAGGCTATCGCCGAACGGCGCGAGGAGGTCTTCCTTGTGTCCAAGGTCCTCCCCAGCAACGCGACGCGCGCGGGGACCGTGGCGGCCTGTGAGCGCTCGCTCGCGCGCCTGCGCACCGACAGGCTGGATTGTTACCTCCTGCACTGGCCCGGTCCGCACCCACTGGAGGACACCTTCGCCGGCTTCGAGCGGCTTCGCGAGCAGGGCAAGATCCTGTCCTGGGGGGTGAGTAACTTCGACGTGCCCGACCTCGATGCCGCTTGGAAAGCCGGGGGCGAGGGCCGGATCGCCTGCAATCAGGTCCTCTATCACCTCCAGGAGCGTGCCATCGAGCACGCGGTACTGCCGTGGTGTGAGGAGCACGGGATCGCCACGGTCGCTTACAGCCCATTCGGCCATGGCAGCTTTCCCGGCCCGGACACGTCGGGGTACCGCGTCTTGGGGGAGATCGCGTCGAGCCACGGCGCGACCGCGCGTCAAGTGGCGCTCCGCTTCCTGGTGCGGCGACCGTCGTTGCTCACGATCCCCAAGGCGTCCAGCCCCGAGCACGTCGCCGACAACGCGGCCGCCGCCGCGCTGCAGCCGACGGAAGCCGAACTTGCCCGGATCGACGCGGCATTCCCGCTCGGCTCCCGGCCGCGCCGGCTTCCCATGCTGTAGGGCCCATGAAAATCCGCTGCAGGCGGAGGGAATGGATCGCGATGCGCGCCTCGGAGCGAGTGTTCGGCGCGGTCGTGATGCTGACCGTCCTCCTCGACGTATTCCTGAGGGGATTCACGCCCGTATCGGAACGGGAATCCTCACCCCCAAGCGCACGCGGCTGACGTGGCGGCTGTTCCGAGATCCACCGGCCGGACGCTACGAGCCGATGGTGTTGGCCTTCCACGGGCCGGCAATCCCTCTGCTGCTGGTCTTGACGCGATCGGGGCTCCTCGCGTCCGACGCTGGATTGATCATGCAGCCCGAACGCGGCACCGGCGTCCGGGCCAGCAGCGGTGAGACGCCCACGGACCTTGTGCCGCCGTCTACCCCGGCGGCGGCAGCCTTCTCTATCGTCGGCGCGAGCAATTTCGCGCCGCATACAGCGGCCATCAAAACGCGGCCCTCCAAGCGTCGCCCAAGACGGCCGACCACAGACGTTTGTCGCTCACTGGCAATGTGGTTGTGCTGCCGGGGCTGTTTCCTGCCGACTGTTCGGGATCTTTTCCGACCCAAGCCGTGCAAACGCTCCTTCGGCCGTATCCTGAATGTCCAAAAAATCACCATCCGGTAAAACTTACCCGCTTCCCGAGGATGAAAACTGCGGATTTCGTTTGAACCGCCTGCATGCATTCCGAGCAATCGACTGGCGCGTGGTTCCCGCGCTCCTGAACTCCTCGTCGGCGCGGCAACGCCCGGTGCCCTGCGAGAACTGATGCGTCGAAAGGATGTACCATGGACCAGCCGAAGCCGAGAGAACCGGTGAGGATCGCTCGATCCGGCGCGGGACGGCCGGGCTACGTCACGGTGAGGGGCGCCCGCGAGCACAACCTGCGCGACGTCGACCTGGAGCTGCCGCGCGATGCCCTCGTGGTGTTCACCGGCATCTCCGGGTCCGGCAAGTCCTCGCTCGCCTTCGGCACCCTCTATGCCGAGGCCCAGCGACGCTACTTCGAGTCGGTCGCTCCCTACGCCCGGCGGATGATCGATCAGGTCGGGGTGCCCGACGTCGACGCCATCGAGGGGCTGCCCCCCGCCGTCGCCCTGCAGCAGCAGCGCGGCACGCCCAGCGCCCGCTCCTCGGTGGGCAGCGTCACCACCCTGTCGAGCCTCGTGCGGATGATGTACTCGCGGGCCGGCACCTACCCGCCGGGCCAGCCGATGCTCTACGCGGAGGACTTCTCGCCCAACACGCCCCAGGGCGCCTGCCCGTCCTGCGGCGGGCTCGGAAGGGTCTACCACGCCACGGAAACGTCCATGGTGCCCGACCCTTCGCTGACGATCCGCGAGCGGGCCGTCGCGGCCTGGCCGCAGGCCTGGGGCGGGCAGAACCTGCGCGACATCTTGGTCAGCCGGGGGGTCGATGTCGACACGCCCTGGAAGGATCTGCCACGGGCAGTTCGGGACTGGATTCTGTTCACCGACGACCAGCCGCAGGAGCCGGTCTATGCCGGACTCTCCCCGGAGCAGACGCAGGCAGCCCGCCGGCGTCGCCTGGAACCGAGCTACATGGGCACGTTCACGAGCGCCCGCCGCCACGTGCTCGGCACCTTCACCAACTCGCAGAGCGCCCTCATGCGCCGCCGCGCCGCGCGCTACCTCGTCGGCGAGGACTGCCCCGCCTGCCACGGCAAGCGCCTGAAACCCGAGGCGCTCTCGGTCACCTTCGCCGGGCTGGACATCGGCGAGCTGTCGCGCATGACGCTCTCCCAGCTCGCCGAGGCGATGCAGCCGGCGGCCGAGGACCGGCTACCCGACGACCGCCCCGGCAAGGATGCCGCCCAGGAGACCCTCGACCGCGAAGCGGGCCAGCGGGATCGCGCCCGGCGCGCCGCTGCGGGCACGTCGGCCCATGCGGGGGCGCCGGACGTGCGTGCGACGCCGAACCTCTCCATCGAGAAGCGCCTCGCCGCCCAGCGCCTCGCCGCCGATCTCATCGAGCGGATCGGGACGCTGGCGGAACTGGGTCTCGGCTACCTGTCGCTGGACCGGGTCACCACGACCCTGTCGTCGGGCGAGCTGCAGCGCCTGCGCCTCGCCACCCAGCTCCGTTCGCAGCTCTTCGGCGTGGCCTACGTGCTCGACGAGCCCACGGCCGGGCTGCACCCCGCCGACGGCGACGCCATGCACGAAGCGCTGGCGGGCCTGCTCACCGCGGGGAATTCGCTCTTCGTCGTCGAGCACGACATCGGCACGATGCGCCGCGCCGACTGGCTGGTCGATGTCGGCCCGGCGGCGGGCGAGCACGGCGGCACCGTGCTCTACAGCGGCCCGCCGGAAGGTCTTCGCGAAGTGGCGGCGTCGCTCACGCGCCTGCACCTGTTCGGGTTGGTCGAGCCGCCGCGGCGTGCGCGGCGCGAGCCCTCGGGTTGGCTGCGCCTGGAGGGGATCGTCCGCAACAACCTGCGCGGGGTCTCGGCCGCGTTCCCGCTCGGATGTCTTACCGCCGTCACGGGCATCTCGGGCTCCGGCAAGTCGAGCCTCGTCGCCCAAGCCCTGCTGGACCTCGTCGGCGACCGCCTCGGACGGCCCGTCGAAACCAACGACGAGCCGGAGGATCCCCTCGACGACGCGCCGGGCCCGACGGAAGGGCGCATCGTCGGCGGCATGGAAGGGGTCCGGCGTTTGGTCCAGGTCGACCAGAAGCCGATCGGGCGCACGCCCCGCTCGAACCTCGCGACCTATACCGGCCTGTTCGACGCCGTTCGCAAGCTGTTCGCCGCCACTCCCGAGGCGCGCCGCCGCCGCTACGACGCCGGCCGCTTCTCCTTCAACGTCGCCAAGGGCCGCTGCCCGGCCTGCGAGGGCGAAGGGTTCGTCAGCGTCGAACTCCTGTTCATGCCGAGCGTCTACGCCCCCTGCCCGACCTGCCATGGGTCCCGCTATGCGCCCGCGACCCTGGAGGTGACGTGGAACGGACTGACGATCGCGGACGTGCTCGGGCTCACCGTCGAGCGCGCCTGCGCGGCCTTCGCGGACGAGCCATCCGTGCTGCGCCCGCTCGCCGTGCTACGCGATCTCGGCCTCGGCTACCTGCGCCTCGGCCAGCCAGCGACCGAACTTTCCGGCGGCGAGGCCCAGCGCATCAAGCTCGCGACCGAGCTGCAGCGGGGCCAGCGCGGTGGCACCCTCTACGTCCTCGACGAGCCGACGACCGGGCTGCACCCGACCGACGTGGATCGCCTGATGCTCCAACTCGACGGCCTGGTCGATGCGGGCAACACGGTCGTCATGGTCGAGCACGACATGCGCGTCGTCGCGGGGGCCGATCACGTCATCGACGTGGGGCCCGGCGCCGGAAACCTGGGTGGCATTGTCGTCGCGGCCGGCCGTCCCGAAGTGGTCGCTGAGGCGCGGGCGAGCCGCACGGCACCCTATCTCCGGGAAGAGCTTGATGCCTACGAAGGCGGGGGCGCGCTCCCGCAGCGTCCCTGACGACCCGTCGTCGATACGGAATCTGCGCTTGATCAGCGCCAAAGTCGATGACGGCATCCAGAACGATAGACCTCAGACCGACCCCGGAGACCGGCGATGAAGATCCTGATGGTGCTGACCTCGCACGACCGACTCGGCGACACCGGGCGCAAGACCGGCTTCTGGCTGGAGGAGTTGGCCGCGCCCTACTACGTGTTCAAGGATGCCGGTGCGGAGGTGGTGCTGGTCTCGCCCGCGGGCGGCCGCCCGCCGCTCGATCCTAAGAGCAGCGAGCCGGACGCCCAGAACGACCTGACCCGACGCTTCGAGGCGGACGGCGCAGCCAGCGCCGCCTTGTCGAACACAGGCCGCCTCGACGGCGTCACCCACGAGGGTTTCGACGCGGTGTTCTATCCCGGCGGGCATGGCCCCCTATGGGATCTGGCCGAGGACCCCGCCTCGATCCGGCTGATCGAGACGACGCTCCGAGCTGGCAAGCCCGTCGCCCTGGTCTGCCACGCCCCCGGCGTCCTGCGTCATGCCAAGGCGCCCGACGGCAAGCCGCTCGTCGCCGGCAAGGCCGTCACCGGCTTCACGAACACCGAGGAGGAGGCCGTGGGCCTGACCGCCATCGTTCCCTTCCTCGTCGAAGACGAGCTCAAGCGGGCGGGCGGCGTGTTCTCCAAGGCGGGCGACTGGGAGCCGTACGTGGTCGGGGACGGGGACGGGCTGCTCATCACCGGCCAGAACCCGGCCTCGTCCGGACCGACGGCCGAGCGCATGAAGGCGTATCTCGACAATCGATGAACCACTGGGGCGATCGACTTGTGAAGAGCTTTCGCAGTCCTTTGCGAGTCCCAGGGGGGGGGGCGCTTGCCGGATGCTTCGGGAAAGCAGGGACCTACGGTCGGATGAGTCGCACACCTGCCTTGCCAGTTTCGAAACCTCTCGACGCTGAAGTCGAGGCGCTGGACGCTGAAATCTAAGTCCCTTCGGTAAGCATGGAAAAGATCCCGACGTCGATCCTCGAGGGACCTGACCGTGCTCTTGATTACCGAACGCCCAAGATGGGCGCAACGCCATCGACTTTCTCGGTGCGAGCTGAGGTCCGTTTTCGTGGCATCGCTGCTCAAAAGCAGCCAGACTGCTCTCCACCCAATTCGGTCATACAAGTCAGCTCATCGGACTGACCGAAAGCGGACGCTTTTAAGTCCCAATGAGGGCTGGAACTTCTAGCGCATAACCATTGGCCGGGGTCTCCGAAACGCTCCTCCGACCACCGGATATGGGGCGCAGCTTTTACATGGCTTAGGGTAAGAGCCACGCTCCCTATGAGCCTCCGAGCCTCAACCGCTAGCCAGGCGTGATGGGAACCAGCCGGAGAATCCACCGAAGGGCATCGGTTGCAAGCGGTCCCAGATATTTTGAGACCGCAGGATGGAGGTAGACGGGTAGCCCCAACCCTCCTCGACGACTCCAACGCCCCGCGGATCGAGCGGAGGGGTCCGTCGGCGCTGGCCGTCCGAGCTGACGGGAAGCGGTGCGTAAAGGCCGATCGCGCAGCCCCGGCCTGCCTGTCACAAGGTTGCACTTCGATCCGCCGGTCGACCGACGGCGTGGCTCCAAGATCCACTTCCTTCAGGATGATGCGATGCTTTGCCCTCACCGGCAAAGCCTTGCCCTAAAGGCAAGCCGGCCTCCCTCAAACGCCCACCAAGATCCAGAACGAGCAGGCAGACAGAGACAGCGCGGGCCTTCGAACGGACATGGGCCAAGGCGGTGCCCCCCTTCGCTGCCCCCGGCCATCACCTTCCCGCAGCCACACGCACCAGCCCCACAGACCCTGGTGAACGCCGCCTGCCATTCCGGGAAATCCCGACCGAGCCGCCGAAACCGCGGTGGCCCCGGAGCCTCGCCCTTCATGCCTACGCTCAACCTGCACGCCTACGTCGCCACTGCCATCCAAATAGCTTGTCGGCCTTTATTTGGGGGCTCGTGGACGGCGAACTGGGACCGGAGACAGCAGCTTCCCTTGTAGGCCCCGTCAGCATCGAGCCCACAGTAACCCGCCGGAGTTCCAGAACGCGCAGTGCTCCTTAAGCCAGGGCAGCACAGGCCGATCAGTACTTAAATACTCAGCGTCCTAGGCTTCGCTTTCCAGAGCCATATAGTTCCTGTGATGCCCCAACTGATCGGCCTCACCGGCGAGATCACCCTGTGGCGCGGTTGAAGGCCGCTAATCTGGTGCAAATCTGCCACAATTTGACCGAGAATAACGCATGGCCATAACACCGGATTGCCACCCTTCCACTTCAGCTGTGTAACGGTTAGCGCGGGACCCTTACGAGGCGCCGCTCGATGCTGGTCGGAGGTCTCTGTGTACGCCGTTTTCGCGCGTCCGATCGTTTGGCACGGGCTCGTCCGTGCGATTCTCTTCCTTGGGCTGGCCACGACCTCTGGCATGCTCCTGTCGCGCGTCATACCGTTCGCGAATGCAGCGATCATCGCCGACGTCTTTCACGAGATGAGCCAGGGGAGTTACGAGCGCGTCAGTGATCGCGCGTTTGCTTTCGCACTGGCCTCCCTCGTCGTGCAGATCGCCTGCGCCCTCGCGATCACCTTCTTCGTCGCGCATGTTCTTCTCATCCGCCTGTCCCTTGCTGCGGCGCGGCGCGTGCTGCGCCGGGCAGGCGACACCCGTTCAGTGGCAGAAGGTTATGACACGCTACGCGATCGTCTCGAGCGCAATGCCTTGATTGGGTCCGCCTGGAGTGAGTTCGCCGAGACCCTGGTACTGGAGCCGCGCGCGGTCCGAAACACCATGCGGCCGCAGAGCTTCATCAACATCGGGGTGGCCCGCGAGCGCCTCTACGGTTTGAAGATGATTAGCTCGGTGCCGGGCTATTTCGTCGGCCTGGGACTCCTGCTTACCTTCATCGGGTTAGTGTTCGCGCTCAACAAGGCGGCAGGCAGCACGGGTGCTGGCTCGGCCGAGGAGATGACCCGCTCGCTTAACGAGCTTCTGTCGGCGGCGACCTTCAAGTTCGGCACCTCGATCGCAGGGCTCGGCTCTTCCCTGGTCCTCGCACTATTGTTCAAGAGCTACGTGATCTGGATAGAAGCAGGCTTCGACGCCCTGTGCCGCGATCTGGAGGATCGCCTTCTCTTCTATCCACCGCAAGCGATCGCGGCTGAGACGAAGACGATATTGGAGGCGCAGCGCGATCAATTGAAGGAGATCAACAGTGAGCGCTTCTTCGCGCGCCTCGGCGACAGCGTCACGCCCGGGATCCAGGCCGCGATGGCAGCGGCCGTGCAGCCCATGACCGAAAGCTTGAACCACGCTGTCGGACAGCTAACTCACACGAGCCAGAACGGCCTCGATGAGATGCTGCAGCGGTTCCAGGACAACCTGCAAGGCAGTGCGGGCGCTGAACTCAAGCAGCTCGCCGGCACGCTTAACGCGATGCAGAGCGCGCTCGAGGGGGTTCAGCGCAATCTCGCTGGTTCCGGACAGGATTTCTCGCGCCAGCTGTCCGAAGCAGCTGGCAATCTCGACCGCCTGATCAGTCAGGCCGGCGCCAATCTAGGCGCGTCCGCGGACACCAGCCGGGCACTCCTGGAGGATGTGGCTCAGCAGCTGCGCGCTACCTTCGAGATGGCCAATCGGCAGGTCGAGGAGAACCTCGCGGCCTCAACCCGCGGCGCGGCGGGCATTCTCGAGGAGTCGATGGGCCGCGTTCTCGAGAAGCTCGAGACGCAGACCGGAGCCTTTGGGGGTATGGTCTCGGAGTTTCAGAAGACGCTGGCGGCGCAGGTCGAAGGCAGCGCGCGCTCGGCCCAAGCCGCAAGCGAGAGCGCGACGAGCGCGACGAGCCGCGCGGCCCGGGACGCCGCAGAGGCCATGCGCGGTGCAGTGGGTGAAGTCAGCGCGTCAGTAGCCGGATCCGCGGCTCAGGCCGAGCAGGTCATGGCTCAAATGGCCGCGCGGATGGACACGCAGATGGCATCGCTGGTCGACGTCGTCAGCAATCTGCAGCGGACAGTCGCGAGCCAGGCAGAGGAGAGCGCGCGGATCGCGCGCGAGACGAGCGCGGCCGCCTCAGCCAGCGCAACCCAGTCGGCGCAAGACGCCGCTCGAACGATGCAAGGTACGGTCACGCAAGTGGCAAGCTCAGTAACGGGGGCAGCCGCGCAGGCCGAGCAGGCCATGGGCCAGATGACGGCCCAGCTTCACGCGCAGCTCTCCGCCTTCAGCGAGACGGTCGCGACCCTTCAGAGGAACGCCGCCGCTCAAGCGGAGGACAGCGCGCGTGCCAGCACGGCGGCGGCGGCCGGCGCGGTTCAAGCCGCCCGTGAAGCAGCCGAGGCGATGCGCGCGACGATCAGCGGGATCGTCGCCGAAATGCGCGGCTCGGTCGAAACGCTGTCGGGCACGCTGCGCACCGTCGAGACCGCGTTTGCCGGTCAGGTCCGCCACGTCGAGGGCGTCAGCGCCCGCTCTCGGGAGACCGCGGACGTGTTCGGCCAAGTTGCCCACAGCATCCAGGGTGCGAGCCAGCCGCTCGTTCAAACCTCCGAGCGGATCGCAAGCGCGGCCGAGACAATGGCCGGGTCGGTGCGGGAGTCGGCCGATGCCCTGCGCACCGGGCAGGAAGCAGCGACAGCCCTCGCGGAGCGCCTTCAGGGACATCTCGATCGCGCCGGCCAATCGATCGAGGCTTACGAGCAGCGCTTCGCGCACGTGGATGACGAGCTCGGACGGGCAGTGGCGCGCTTCGCCGAGCAGGTGAAGCAGCAGCAGGATCGCATCGGTGACTTCGTCACCGAGATCGACCGACATCTCAGCACGACAACCGATAAGCTCGCGACCATGATCGACGAGCTCGCGCACAGCAACCAGGAGCTTGGTACCGCGCTCGCGGGCCTCGCGCGACCGATTCATCTCGCGGCGGCCGAGTGAACGATCCGAGGACCGGCACGCATGATGATTGAGACCGAAGCTGGTGCGCACACCGATGCCGAAGAAGAGAACTATTTCATCTCTATGACTGATATGATGGTGGGGGTGCTGTTCATCTTCATCATCATGCTGATGTCATTTGCCCTAAACTTTCAGAAGCAGGCTGATCGGCAAGAGGACAAGATCAGCGTCGCGGAGGAGGTTGGGCGCAAGCTCGAGGCTCTCGAGCAGCGCGTCAGTCAGCGTCTGGCCGAGATCCGGGAGGCGGCGAGCATGCGCACGCAGCTGCTACACGATCTGCGCGACGCCCTCAGCCGCGAGGGCCTCGACGTCAAGATCGACGAGGCGAACGGCGTGCTGCGCCTGTCCGAAGACGCAATCCTGTTCCCGATCAACAACGCCGACTTAATCGGCCGGGCCCGCGAGAACGTCGGCAAAGTCGCACGCGTCCTCGCCCGCATCCTGCCGGTCTACAGCCCCTGCCTTAACGCCGAACCGGACACCTGCCCGAGTCGCACCCGTTCCTTCGTCGAGACAGTCTTTATCGAAGGCCATACCGACAGCACCGGGATCGATGCCAACAACTGGGATCTCTCGACCAAGCGTGCGGTCAACACCTTCCGCGAGCTGATTGTCGCCTCGCCGGACCTGCGTAAAATCCTCAACCGCCGTGGGAGTGAGATCCTCTCGGTGTCAGGCTACGCCTCCACCCGCGGCATCGATTCGGAGCGCAATCTCCTCGCCTACTCCCGCAACCGCCGCATCGATTTGCGCTTCGTCATGGAGGTCGAGAACGAGATTGGTCTACGGGAGATCCAGGCGCTCGTCGGCGGGATGAAGACGGAGATCGCGCAGCTCAGTCGTCCGAAGGCACCGTGAGGGAAACGCGGTGAGTTTCCGGTCTGCCCTCCAGGGTCTCGCCCTCGGCGCCACTCGCCCGCTCCCCGCCACCCCGCGGATGGCCGCGGTCTCTCGCGATCTGGCCGAGCGGAGCGCGGGGGCCGCGGAGAAGCCGCCGCTCGACCTCGACCGGATCGCGGAACGGATCGTGGCGGCCTTCGACCACGGCGAGGCGCCCGCGGCGCTCGACTGGCGCCATGCGCCCTGGTGCCTCTGGCGCACTGAGCCGCCGCTCGCCACCCATGTGGTCGCCCTGCAGATGTTGCTCGCGCAGGCCGCGCGGCCGGACCGCCGGGCAGTCTACCGCCGTCTCGCCTCGACTTACCTGATCGATTACTCGCCGGCTCGAGAAGAGATGCAGCGCGTCGGCACGGCGCTCGCGGCCCATGCCAGCATCGCGGGAGAGCCCTGGGCGAGCCTGCAGCGCGACCACCGCCTGTTCGAGCCGGGGGGCGTGCGCCGCCTAGCTGAGGCCGCTCTCGCGCAGAGCTGCACGGTGCCGCATCTGCTCGGCCGTCACGGGCTCGGCGCGGTCGCGGCCGGCTCCGGTCTCGCGGAGGCCGCCTACAAGGCCGGCCTCACGGCGCTCGCCGAGCGACCGGTGACCTCGGCGGCAGAGCGGCTCGAGATCGTCAAAGCGTGGTGCCTCAACCCACGTGGCGAGGTGCTCTATCAAGCCTACCGCGCCGAGATGGTGAACGCCCTGGTGATGCCCTACCGGGACCGGATGCCGAGCAAGAGCGAACAAGACCTGCTTCTGAGCTTTCTCACGCCACGCTTCGGCGATCCACGCGTCAAAGCTGGAAACTGGATCGGCATGGAGGCGGCCGCCGGCATCGTGAAGAGGTGGCTCACGGAAGTTGCCCTGCGCCAATTCTTCGACGTGGTCGACACGATCGCCCCCGAGGGCTCATGGCGTTATCGGCGAGCGTTCTGGGGAGCGTATCACAAGCGCGACCTGATACTAAACGCCTGGGTGGTGTTCGGCGAGGACGGCGCCCGCGAGGCGCGCCGGGCGTTTGGGCAGGACATCGCCTTCGGTCGCTTCATCAAGGGCGGCGGCAAGCAGGTTCTCGCCGGCCACGCCGTGCTGCTGATGGATCTTGGCCGCTGCATCGTCGCGGACTGGAGCCATCACGGCTATTGCAACATCTGGCCGGGCGATGATCCGAGCCGTCCGCGCGATCTGAATGCCCGCCAATACTCGACGGACGACGTCCGCCGTCCGGTGCCCTACGACCGGTCCGAGCGCAGCCTTACGGCGCACGACATCTACGGTCACGGCGGCTCCGACAACTACGTCTGGCAGCACCGAGTCGCCGGGCGCATTGGAGCGTTGACAGGTCAGCGCCTCAGCCAGAATGAATTCGCAGTCGATCTCTCATGAGCGCACAGTTTCGGTCGGACATCGAACCAAACGGGGTTCGGATCGAGGCTTTGGAGCGTCGCCTACTCGGGCGCGCGCGGCTCATTCCGCGATCGGAATGGCACCAATCGCCTGCCTTGCGTGGAACTGCCCGAACGCTCGACGCGCTCGTCAGCCAGGGGCGCGCCGAAGCCGAGACGGGTAGCGTCCGGCTCTCGCACGCGGACGCGGCGGCTCTGTCACCCGATGAAGCGCGTCGTCTCTGTCTCCCTGACCTCGGCCAGGTCAGCTTAAGCCTCACCTTTGAGGGTCGGGTCGAGACGACCGACGGACAGATCCGCTGCGACTGGCGCGACGCGCGCGAGCGCGCAATTCAGCCGACTCGCCTCGGCCTCGTGCTACGCTACAGCAGCACGGAAGTTCGTCTGTCCGCGGCGCTTCTGGCGCTCGTCGTAGCAGCGGACGGATACAACGCAACGCACGGTCAACCTGTCGAGGACCGGGTCCAGGCCTGGATGCCGGTGCAGCAGGCGCTCCGCGGGGCGCTTGGGACCGATGTGGCGGCCGACGCCTACACGCAGAGCCTCACCTTCTACCAAGCCGGAGCATTCGCACTTGACGTGCGCGAGACGGCGACGGGCATCGACTTCGACCCCGTCCTGATGGCTCGTGAGCAGGCGCCGTCGCTGGCGGACGATGCTCCTGATCCCATCGCGATGCCCGATGAGTTAATTGACTCGGGCGGCGCCGAGCCGCTGCTTCCGCCGGAGGATCAGCGCGCGTTCCTGCGCCGCGCGGTTGGCGAGCCGGGCAGCACCCGGGACGCCTACGTGGTCGGGCGCAACCGCTTCGTTCTGATCGACCCCTACCTCAAGCCGCTGCTCGACGTGGTCAAAGCGAAGCGGCGGGCCTCACCGCATGAGCGGCGCGCCTTCGTGCGCAACCCCCGCGCGGCTCTTGCCGAGGCGCTCGGAGACCGTGCGGACGAGGGGCAGACCAGCCTTTTCGTCGAGACGGCACATTACTCGAGCCGCGTGCTCGAGCTCGGCATTTGGGAACGGCCGAAGCTGCCCTGGCTGACCAAGCGCGCCCACACTTGGTTGCCGGAGGGAGGCTGGCGCGACGCGCAGGGCCAGGCAGTGGCTGGACCTGATCTGTCCGAAGAGGAACGGCGGGACCTTGGCAGAGCTATCGAAGCCGCTCGTGCTTCCGGTCGGGCGGAGATCATTCTGCAAGGCGCGCCTGTGCCCATCCAGGCCGCTGAAGCCTTCCTGCGCGGGCCCGGTGTTCCGGATGCCGTATCGGATGCCGCAGCTCCAGAACTGAGCGCCGCACCCGAGAAGGACTTGATCGATGCGCCTGCCGACAAGCAAGTTCTTTTGATCAAGACGAACTACGAGGGCGTCGAGTACGAGCAGCCGCTCCGCCCGCGGATGGCTGTCATTCCCCCGGACCCGCCGCCGGATCGGATGGGCGCGACCCGGTTCAAGCCCCATCAAACCGCCGGCTTTAACTGGCTCATCGCGAGCTGGCGGGCGGGCTGGCCCGGCATTTTGCTCGCTGACGACATGGGTCTGGGAAAGACGTTTCAGGCGCTGAGTTTCCTCGCTTGGATCCGTAGCAACCAGGAGGCCGGAACTCGTTCAGGGCAGGTCGATCGCGGGCCGATCCTTGTCGTTGCACCCACTGCACTCTTGAAGAACTGGGAGGCGGAGTGCCGCCAGCACCTATCCGCAACCGGGCTCGGCGCGCGCCTCGACGTTTACGGTGCGGGTTCGCGCCACCTCAAGCTCCCACCAGAGCAGCGATCAGATCCGGGCGAGACCCTCGATGTCGGCCGTCTACGCGCGGCCGACTGGATCCTGACGACCTACGAGACCCTCACCGATCACGAGCAGGCCTTTGCGCGGATCCGTTACAGCGTGGTGCTGTTCGACGAGATGCAGAAGGTGAAGGCGCCCGACACACTTAATACCAAGGCCGCCAAGACGTTGAACGCGGATTTCGTGTTGGGTCTGACGGGTACGCCCATCGAGAACCGGCTCGAGGATCTATGGTGCATTATGGATCGGCTCACGCCGGGCTACCTCGGCGACCTGAAAGGCTTCAGCACCACCTACTGCGACGAGAACGCGAATCAGTTGCGTGCCCTCAAGCGCAAACTCGATGAGCCGGTTGGCGCAGCACCCGCCGTGATGCTGCGTCGGATGAAGAGCGATGTACTTGAGGGCCTGCCGAACAAGCACGAGGTTCGCTACCCAGTGCCGATGCCCGCGGCGCAGGCCGGAGCTTATCTGCGGATCGTGATGGACGCGCAGCACGGGGCGGGGCCGCGCAAGACCGGCGACATGCTGCGCATCATCCACGGGCTGCGCGGGGTCTCGTTGCACCCTGACAATCCGGAGACTGTGCGCCTTGGCGATGCGCGCTCCTTCGAGGCGTTCGCTGCGCGCTCGGCGCGGCTTCAGACCTCCCTCGACATCCTAAAATCGGTTCGACAACGCGGCGAGAAGGCTATCCTTTTCATCGAGAGTCTCGCGATGCAGCAGGTTGTCGCCCGCGGTGTCAGTGAACTCTTTGATTTGTCGGCGCTGCCCGGCATCATCCATGGCGGCACGCCGGGCGAACACCGCCAACGCATCGTCGACGCCTTTCAGGCGGCCCCCCCGGGCTTCGGCCTTCTGGTCCTATCCCCGAAAGCCGCCGGCGTCGGACTGACTATTACGGCGGCCAACCACGTGATTCACCTAAGCCGCTGGTGGAATCCGGCCGTCGAGGATCAGTGCAATGACCGCGCCTATCGCATCGGCCAGACCCGCGACGTCACCATCCACTTGCCTATGGCAATCTTCTCCGAGAATCCCGAGGCCTCCTTCGACCGCACCCTCGACGAACTATTACAACACAAGCGGGCTCTCTCGCGCGAGATGTTGGCCTCACCGGTTAGCGCCCGCGACACGCGCGATATCTTTGAGCGCACCATCGGGGACACGTGAGCCCTTAGGGCATTAACGTGAAACGAAACCGGTCAATATCGAGACGCTCGATGCGAACGTGGTCTCCGGCTTGAGCGTCTCGCAGAAAGGCACGTACGGCACGGCGCTCGCGAAGGATCATCTTGTCGCCCGCGATGTCGGTGGTGATCGCGTCGTGCGCTCCGAGTTCCACGGTGATCGGCTGCAGCGCGGGGGCCGATTTGGAGGAGCCCCCGATATGCACATCACGGAACAAGTGTCGGGCCGAACGCAGATAGATATGCCCGTTCCGAAGGTTGCCCTCGGTGAGCGGAACCTCAGCCGTCCGGGCGTCAGGCGCGGCCGTGATCAATGGAATGGCGCGCGCGATCGGGCGAGGCTGCACCGATGGCAGCGAGTTCACAGCGATCTGGGTTCGGATCGCTGCTGTGACCTCTGGCTCGAGCCGGACCCAAATAACCGCCCCCAACGGGTGTCGGTAGGGGACCGGGTATGGCAGCCGGTGTGGCCGCGCGAACTCCCACGGGATTAGCCAGCCGGCTGCGATCACCTCGGCTTGCTGCTCGAGCGGAACGCAGTGCTGCTGCGTGCTTGCTGCCAGCTCCTCCGGCGAGAGCCGCGGATGGACGGCCACCAAGTCGACGATCCCTGCAATCTGGCCCGTCCCTTGGGGAATGATCGCTATCGGTCCATTCAAGCTGGTGCCATGACTACGCAGCTCCCAGACCTTCGTGCCGCGCAAAATCAGCTCGGCCCAGGGTTGGCGGACGAGAAGGCCTCTCATGCGATGGTACCGGGCTCCGGAGCTGCTAAATCGTTCGCCAACTGTAAAAGGCGCGCTTCGATCACCGCCGTTGGCGCCATCAGATCGAGCGTCGAAAACCGTATGCGGTGACCCTGGATCGTAACGGCTTCGTCGAGATGCAGATTGAGGGCGGGGTGCAGCAGCAAGCCGTCGGCTTGAGCATGAGCGCCGCCCCGGTCGGCCTGTGAGCGCAGGTAGGCATAGAGCTGGTAAAGGTAATTCGATCTGAGACGGTCAGTCCCGCGCGCATTGGACGTGAGAATGCCCGTGAACTTGGTGTCGATGACGAGCCGACGGCCGGAGCGCTCGATCACGATGTCGGTTTGCATCCGCGGCAGTAGAGCAGCAAGCCCGGGTGTCGCCGCTTGCTGCGGCCAATCCAGCCACTCGCCGGGGCGCACCGACCAGCCGTCGGACGAACGCAGATGGTGCGCGTAGAACCGGCCCACAGCGCGCTCGAAGATCTTGCGCAAGGCCACATCGTCCCGGTGCGGGGACGGAAGCAGGCGTGAGCCGGTCTCCTGGGTCGGAAGCGCCAGGACTACCACAAGGCGCGCTAGCTCGATCATCAATCGGTCTTCGGCATCGTGCCGGGCGAAGCTCTCGCGACGCAGGTCGCGTTCGGTCATGCGGTGGCCTGTGACACCGGCAAACGCCAGATGGCTTGCCAGACTGCGGGAGCGCGCGGCTAGCGCCCGGTCGACCTTGAGGGTGCTGGCCTGGGTCAGCGCGTGGCGCACGAAGCGGTTGCGCGGCGTGTCGATCGAAAGTTCCTCGAAGCGACAAGCGATCTCGCCCCGCTCCAGCGTGCGATCGATGGTGGTGCGAAACACATCGATGCGGCCTCGCACACGCGTCAGCACCTCGGCGCGAGGGACGTAGTGCCGGCTCAAATTGCGGCGCAGGCGCCGCTCCACGATGCCAGTGAACAGCGCGACGACGAGATGCGGCAGATCCGGCGAGGCCTCAACGGTTGCCGCGAACGCTTTGGCAAAGGCTCCAAGATCCCAGGCGTAGACGAGCAGGAACCAGAGATTGCGAATGGGGATTTGCCCCACCGCCTTCTCCTCAACGAGCACCTCCTGAGCCGAGTTCACCATCCGGCGCAAAGGTCCGCCAGTAGAGCGTCGGCGTTCTGCGGATCGTCGTAGAAATACTCCGCGAGCAGCGGTTTGAGCTCCGAGTCGACGATTGCCGCAAACCAAGTCCGGCCATCGGCGATCACCTGCTTGCGGCTCGGCGTCACGTAGCTGTGACCGATCCGAAACTGCTCGCCGAGGCTTTGCGCGATCGCGCCGTTGAGCCGCTCCATCCGCGCAGCGACGGTGTCGAGAACTGTGTCAGTGAGAGCCGGATGATGGCCGCACCAGGTGCGCCAAGCGTCGTTGAAGTGTGGGTTCAAGGTCTTGAACGAGAAGCGGCGGCGGAGCGCCAAGTCCACGAGCGCGAGCGAGCGATCGGCGATGTTCATCGTGCCGATCACGTAGAGGTTCTCCGGCAGCCATACGCGCTCGCCCCGCTCGTCGGGCCTAGGGTAGGCAAGCGCGATCGCCTCGTCAGGCACGCGCTTGTCGTGCTCCAAAAGTGTGAGGAGCTCACCGAAGATCTGAGCTGGGTTGCCGCGGTTAATCTCCTCGATCACCACGACGAACGGCGTGTCAGGCTCGGAGCGCGCGGCCGTCACTGCCTCCAGGAAGACGCCATCCGTGAGCTTCAGACCTCCACTACCATTAGGACGCCAACCTCGCACAAAGTCTTCGTAGGACAGCGAGGGATGGAATTGCAGGACAGCGAGGCGGTTCGCGGCAGCCAGAGGGGATCGGCCGATCAAGGCCGCGGCGAGCCGTTTGGCGAGCCACGTCTTCCCCGTGCCCGGAGGGCCTTGAAGGACGAGATTTTTGCGGGCACGCAGGCGGTCGAGCATTTCATCTAGATCCGCCTCGGGCAGGAAGCACCCGTCAGCGATGATGTCCTGGGTCGTGTAAGGCGGCGCCTGAGCCTCGGCTGCAACTTCGTCAAGCGCTTCAGCCTCAGGATTGACGTCGGTGCGAAGCAGAGCGTTGACGTCCGGAGCTTGATAGCGGCCGGCCCAGTACGACTCGTTGAGCCAGTAGGCGTATTTCTGTGCTTCACCTAGGAAGGTGAACGCGATCAGCCGCTCTCCGTAGGCGTCATTGGGCGACACGCCCACGATCGTGGTTCGAAAGGTGTAGAAGTACCACTCTCGGGGTGCCGACGGCGGATCCCAGGCGACGCGCACACGCTTGCCATCGCCTAGGTTCTCGAGGATCGTGCCGGTCGCCTTGATACGCATGACCGAGACAGGCTGTCCCGCAGTTGCGAAGGGCAGGTTGTGCTTACGCACGAAGGAAGCCTTAACGGCGACGCGCTCACCTGGGCGCATTCGGCGGACTTCGTCCGTGAACTGATCGTCGTAGCCGTTTTCCCAAAGGCCTTCGTCGCGAAAGCGCCCGAACTGGTCGCCGTTCTCGCCCCAGATCGTCCCTACAAACCAGTAGATCGGTGCATCTGGCAGGATTGGCAGGGAGCGTGACATCTCTGCCTCGGCCACGCTAGCTTCGTCCCTAGGTGCCGGCGCAGTATCGATCTCCTCATCCGCACTCGGGCTCGCAAAGGTCGCGTGGACCTCGCGAAATAGCGTGTAGGCCTCAGCAGGGGAAAGCTCGTGGCTCCGCCCCACATCTGTCAGGGTCCAGATACCGCGGCGGTCGCTCGCCACGAGGCCCTTTTTGTTGAGGTAGAAACGGGCCCAGCCGATCCAATTCTCGAGCTTGGGCTGCCCATTGGCCAGTCGATCCTCTTGGTCAGGCTCGGACAGGCTGCCATGTGTGCGGATCCAGGCGTACACCTCGGCAGCGCGCGCTGTCCCACCCTTCGCCCGTAGGGCCTCGAGCACGAGCGGGAAGTAACGGACAAAGCGTGGGCCTCGCGTTGAAATCGCAGTGGAGTCATTCATGCGGCGGGCCTACCTTCGTTTGGCACTCGAGATGCGTCTCGCAGAGCAAAGGCGAGCGATAGCACGCAACCACCCGGGCGGGCACATCGCCCAATGCACGTCGGTTCACGCTCGGCCAAATGTTTCAAACTCGACGCATCCCACCATAGGCATTCCGCCTGCAGGGCGTCGACACCCGAGAGCGCACAGCTCTGCCAGAACGCTGCCGGCAAGGACTACCCGTGCGGCCAGACGGCAGCGGTGGCGCTGGCCGATAAGATCGGCGCGGCGACCATTGCCTGCATTCCAGCCACTCCAGACCGCTACGGTCAACAGTGGCGGTCTGCTTGCTCGCGAACCTCGATATAAACGGCGGGCTCGTCGAGCACGCGGAAGCGCTTCACCGCCTGAGTCGAATGGCGACGAGCTTCCATCCACTGAGAGGCAAGAAACACACACCACGCTCCCTACGAGCTCCAAGCCTCCACCCCTAGCCAAGCGGGATGGGGATCGCCGGATAGACGTCCGAAGGGCATCGGGAACAAGCGGCACATCGCGCGAACCGCGTGCCGTAGGACGG
Source organism: Methylobacterium sp. V23 (assembly GCF_002917135.1). Lineage (NCBI taxonomy): Bacteria > Pseudomonadati > Pseudomonadota > Alphaproteobacteria > Hyphomicrobiales > Methylobacteriaceae > Methylobacterium > Methylobacterium sp. V23. Next base: position 51,278 of record NZ_PDHT01000022.1, on the reverse strand, counting down.
AGAACGTGGGTCGCCCCAGCCCTCCGAAACGACCCACTGTCCGCGGATCAAGCAGGCGGGGTTTGTTCGCGCTGGCCGCCCAAGATGGCGGGAAGCGGTGAGTAAAGGCCGACAGCCCAACCCCGGGCTGCCTGTCACAAGGTTGCGCCTCGATCCGCCGGTCGACCAACGGCGTCGCTCCGGGATCCCGCGTCCCTCTCCGGCGAGCAAGCCTGCCCCCATCCAACGTTCACCAGGATCTAGGACAGGGAAACGAGGCCGCGCCAATCACCGGCCTCCGCCACATAGCCCAGCCACACGCCCGTACGAGACCCAGATCCAACCGGCACTTCATCTGCCGGCGAACGACTCGCGCCCCAACGGAAACTCCGCCCGCCGCCATCACTCTACAGCGGCTAACCTGAGAGCCCAATCCTTGATGCCCGCCACAACCGGAACAGCGTGTTGGAGCGTGAGAGATAGTGCGGGAAATCGACGGTAGGGCTCGACTAGCGGGCTTGCCGGGGAGGGCAACTAGCACGCCGAAAAAGGGGAGGGGGCGACCGATCCTCCTTGCCGCTGCTCCACCCTGCTGCTACACATCCTATGGCGGCAGCGAAGCTAACCGACTGTAGCGGCTTATGTTTCTGTGCGGTGGTCTCGTGGGTCAGCATCCTGCCCACCAGCCCTGATTTAACTACGCTTTTCCACTTCAGACTGAGAACAGCTCGGCTCGGTTGAGCAGTTAGTCGGTAAAAGCTGTTCGCGTTTCGAGCTTCCTGATGGCCGCGATGGCGAGAGCCGGGTCGCGATTCAGGTAGTGAGCATCCAGGATCGACCGCACGTCGTTTAGTGAGCGACTGGTCAGCGTCGCGATCTCCGTCTCAGAGCATTCAGCCAGCGCCAAGCGACTCACGACCGTTCCGCCCAGATCATGGGATGTCAGACCTGAGATGCCGCAGGCCTTGCACGCCTTCCCCCACGAAGAGCGGAAGCCGTCGCTCACAGTTCCCGACCGGGAAGATCTGCGCTTCAAGAGTTGATTGGCGCGCGGTTCAGCCGCCAAACTGCCGGGCCGTGAGCGCGGCGAGCGCGCAGGAAGCGACTCGCGACTGCCGCGAATCGGCGCGGCTTGTGAGGATAATTGGGATGCGAGCCCCGAGCACTAGCCCAGCACAGGCCGCGCCGCCTAGATAGACCAGTGACTTGTAAAGGCTGTTGCCGGCATCCAGGCTCGGCACCACTAAAATATCCGGCTCGCCCGCGACTAGCGAAACGATGCCCTTAGTGCTGGCCGAATCGAGGGACACAGCGTTGTCGAACCCGAGGGGGCCGTCGAGCGTGGCGCCGGTAATCTGGCCGCGATCGGCCATCTTACACAGTGCCGCCGCATCGATGGTCGAGGGCAGTGCTGGGTTCACGGTTTCGACCGCCGCCAGGATCGCAACCTTGGGGTTCGGGATGCCGAGCCCGTGGGCGAGGTCGATGGCGTTGCGCACGATGTCGGCCTTCTCCATCAGTCCGGGCGCAATGTTGACCACAGCGTCTGTCAGCATCAGTGGTTTGTGGTAGTTCGGGCAATCGAACCAGAAGACGTGGCTCGCCCGACGCGCGGTGCGCAGGGGGCTCTCGCGGCCGACCACGGCGCCGAGCATCTCGTCGGTATGCAGCGAGCCCTTCATCAGCGCGCCGACCACGCCGGCCGCCGCCAACGCCACGGCGCTGCGAGCGGCTGAGCGGGCATCGACCGCCTCTATGATCTCGATGCCGCCGAGATCCCTGCCGAGGTCGGCGGCGATCCGGCGAATAAGAGCCGAGGGGCCGATGAGGACCGGATCGATGAAGCCCTGCTCACTCGCGTCCAAAGCGGCGCCGAGCGCGCCCTCCTCGCAGGGATAGACCACGCCCACGCGCAGCTTTCCGCAGGCGCGCGCGCGCTCCTGAAGCGTGTCGAGCCGCGGATGGGCGAAGATCGGCGGGGCGAACCCAAGAGGGAACGCGGTCATGGGCGTTAACGACATCAGTCGGCTCCTGCCGGTTTGGAGGTCATGACAAGGTGGCCGAGAGCGCTTCGGCCGCGGTCCGCAGCGCCGGTAGTCGATCGGCTGCGTTGTCCCGCGACAGCCGTACCACCGGGGCCTGGAGGGCGATGGCCGCGATGCAGTCTTTGCCGCTTCTGTCGAAGATCGGCACGGCGACGCAGAACAGGCCGGAGAGAAACTCCTCGTCGTCCAGGGCGTAGCCGACGCGTTTGATCTGAGAAAGTTCGGCTTCGAACGCGACCGGGTCAGTAAGCGTGTTCTCGGTGTGTCGCTCGAACACAAGGGTGCAGACGAGCCGCTGGCGCGCGGCCGGCGGCATCATCGCCAGGAACAGCTTGCCGCTGGCCGAGCAGTGCGCCGGTACGCGCGAGCCCTTCTGGAAGGCCACCCTCAGGGGCAGTGCCGCCTCCACGCGATCAAGATACATCACCTCTGTGCCCTGAAGCACAGTGAGATTGCAGGATTCGCCGAGGTCCCGCGCCACGCGCTGCAGGATCTGGTGGCGCAGGGTCGAGCCGGGATTGTTGGACAGGATCGCGAAGGCGAGCGCGGTCGCGCGCGAGGCGAGTTCGTAGCGCCGCCCGTCCGGCAGCCGCTGCAGCAGATCGGCCCCTTCCAGCATCGCCAACCACCGGTGCAGCGTGGGCTTAGGGAGGTTTGCCGTCTCCGTCAGTTCGGCGAGCGTCGGCGCATGGTCCATTGCGGCGATGGTCTCCAGAAGGCCGAAAGCTTTCAGAGCGGGTGAGGAGTCGGGTGCGTCTTCCATGGTTTCCTGTTTCATATTCCATTTTTCCGAACGTATAAAGCTATAAAACGAGATTTTTCTTGCGTTCGGCTGCCTGAGGGCTCAACAAGGGATTATGCAGTGCCACTCAATGGCACGGCGTCAGGGAGGGTGCGGCGATGGTCCAAACGTGGACAGCCCGCGGCCGCGGCCGCCAAGCATCGCCATCACGTATCGCAATCGTGCCGACAAGAGAGAACGCGCCATGAGGATGACCACCGAAGAGGCCTTCATCAAAGTCCTGCAGATGCATGGAATCGAGCATGCGTTCGGGATCATCGGCTCCGCCATGATGCCGGTGTCAGACCTGTTTCCGCGAGCCGGGATCAGCTTCTGGGACTGTGCGCACGAGACCAATGCCGGCCTGATCTGCGACGGCTACACCCGCGCTACCGGCAAGATGGCCATGGCCATCGCCCAGAACGGCCCCGGCGTCACCGGCTTCGTCACCGCGATGAAGACGGCCTACTGGAACCACACCCCCATGGTGCTGGTGACGCCCCAGGCGGCCAACAAGACCATCGGCCAGGGCGGCTTCCAAGAAGTCGAGCAGATGGCGTTGTTCGAAGACATGGTCTGCTACCAAGAAGAGGTGCGCGACCCCTCCCGCGTGGCGGAAGTCCTCAACCGCGTGATCGAGAAGGCTTGGCGCGGCTGCGCCCCAGCGCAGATCAACATCCCGCGTGATTTCTGGACCCATGTCATCGACATCGAGCTGCCGCAGATTGTCCGCCTCGAGCGCTCGGCCGGAGGCAAAATGGCCATCGCGGATGCGGCCGAACTGTTGGCCAGCGCCAAGTTCCCTGTGATCCTCAATGGGGCAGGAGTCGTCATCGGAGACGCCATCGGCGAATCCATCGCGTTGGCCGAACGGCTCGATGCGCCAGTCTGTTGCGGCTACCAGCACAACGATTCCTTCCCTGGCAGTCACCGTCTGGCCGTAGGTCCGCTCGGCTACAACGGCTCAAAGGCGGCGATGCAGCTCATCGCTCAGGCCGACGTAGTGCTGGCGCTCGGCACTCGGTTGAACCCGTTCTCGACCCTGCCGGGTTACGGCATCGACTATTGGCCGAAGAACGCCAAGATCATACAAGTCGACATCAACCCCGACCGCATCGGGCTCACTAAGAAAATCACCGTGGGCATCTGTGGCGACGCCAAGCAGGTGGCCCGGCAGATCCTCGAACAGCTTGCGAGCCATGCGGGCGATGCCGGCCGCGAGCAGCGTCAAGCCCTTATCCACCAGACCAAGTCGGCTTGGCTCCAGGAGCTATCCTACCTCGACCACGAGGACGACGATCCGGGCACGACCTGGAACGAGGAGGCCCGCGTGCGCGAAAAGGAGCGGATGTCCCCGCGTCAGGCGTGGCGCGCCATCCAGGCCGGCCTGCCGCACGACGCCATCGTCTCCACCGACATCGGCAACAATTGTGCCATTGGCAACGCCTACCCAAGCTTCGAGAAGAGCCGGAAATATCTAGCGCCGGGCATGTTCGGCCCCTGCGGCTACGGTTTCCCGTCGATCATCGGCGCCAAGATCGGTTGCCCAGATGTGCCTGTCTTCGGTTTCGCCGGCGACGGCGCTTTCGGCATCTCCATGAACGAGATGACCTCCATCGGCCGCGACGAGTGGCCGGCAATCACCATGGTGATTTTCCGCAACTACCAGTGGGGCGCAGAAAAACGGAACACCGTGCTCTGGTACGATAATAACTTCGTCGGTACCGAGCTCGATCCGAAGCTGAGCTACGCCAAGATCGCCGAAGGCTGCGGCTTTAAGGGCGTCCGTGTCGACACGCAGGAGGCGCTCACCGTCGCTCTGCAGACAGCCACAGAAGATCAGTCGCGCGGTCTCACCACCTTCATCGAAGTGATCCTGAACCAGGAGCTGGGCGAGCCCTTCCGGCGCGATGCCATGAAGAAGCCTGTAGGCGTTGCCGGCATCGAGCGCTCGGACATGCAGCCGCAGCGCTACGCTTGAACCTCCCCACCTCACCAGTTGGCCGGGATCGCGCATCTGCGCTGTCCCGGCCCTTCGCGTCCGAAATGCCGTCTGACAAGAAGGATGCAAGTTTGTCGGAAGAAGGCGCGGTGCAAGAAGGCCCAGAGCCGCCGCCCCGATGCAATCTGGGCGGTCAGTTCCCAGGAAAGAGGGTCAAGCCTTCGCTGCGCTCGTTCCCAGCGACCTGAAGCATGTGCCACTTCAGGCTCGAGACCACCGAGCCAATGCTCTGACCGGTGCGGTGCAGGTCGCCGGCCTGCGTTGCCTGCAGCTGGGCAATACTGGTGGCGAGGTAGAGCGCTGCAGCGAACGGCAAGATCTCGCGCAGGCGGGTGAAGTCGTTCATCGCTTGGGCCGGCTCCAGTGAGCCCCTTCAATACCCTAGCCGCGCTGCGATGCAAAACGACTCTGCTGCATGGCAGCATTGTCAGATGGTCGCGGTCCCGAGTTCCGCGACGATGTACTGCGCCAAATGTTCCGCGGCGGCGCTCACGCCGCTCGTTTTGCGCTGAAGGACGATGTCCAGGGTGGGCAGGTCCGGCATCCCCTCTGCGCGCCCGAGCCGACGCAAATGCGGGCTGAGCGCGCAGAGTGGGAAGACCGAGATCGCGAGCCCAGCATAGACCGCTGCCTGCAGCCCGGCGATGCTGTCGCTCACCGCCGTGATAGTCCACGAACGGCCGACATGGCCGAGCGCGTCGAGCGCGTGCTGGCGGTAGATGCTGCCCACCGGCAGCAGCGCGAGTGGCACCGGGCCTTTCGCTTCCACCGGACGATCGCGAGCCGCGACCCAGATTAGCGGCTCCGATCGCACCGCGGTGCCCCCCGAGTCGGGCTGGCGCGTCATCAGAGCGATGTCGATCTCCTCGCGTTCCAGAGCGGCGCGCAGCGGCAAGCTGCGGGAGCAGCGCAGCTCAATCTCGATCTGCGGATAGGCCCGCGCAAAGCCGCTAAGCACGGCCGGCAGCAGGAAGGCTGCGTAGAGGTCCGGCACGCCGAGGCGCACGTGACCGACGATATCAGGGGCCTGAAATCGATCGCGTATCTCGTCGTTGAGGCTCAGCAGGGTGCGGGCGTAGCCAAGCAGCATCTCCCCATCGCGAGTAAGGTTCAGGTGCCGCCGATCCTCCTGAAAGAGCGGCTTACCGACCGCCTTCTCAAGCCGCTGGATCTGGTGGGTAATCGCCGGCTGAGTCCGCCCCACCAAACGCCCAGCTGACGTTATACTGCCAGTTTCATTCACAGCGATGAAGGTCCGGAGCAGGGAAATCTCGAGATCCGGAATCATAGCGATCAATATCCTGAATGATCAGGATGAAAACAATAAATTTTTCTCCTGTCGCCGCAAGGGCTAGCTTTCCAGTCGGACGCGATCGGCAAGCCTCTGCAGGCGGGCGACTAGACCCTCCGATACCGATGGCGACGACCATGAGGAACGCTCAACCGGCGTCGGGGATGGACCCACGCTCGCGCATCGCTGCGCGTGCTCGGGCTTTCGCGGACGGCGCTTCCAGCAGGAGGGCAGCATGTTCGGGCTTACCCGTTTCAAGGCGACAGATCGCATCCTGCTGATCATCTGCCTGATGTATTTCGTGACCTATATTGACCGGGTGAATATTGGCACCGCCGCCCCGGCCATGCAGAAGGAGCTGGGGCTCACCAACACCGAGCTCGGGCTCGCCTTCTCAGCCTTCGCCTACCCCTACGCATTCTTCCAGATCGCCGGCGGGTGGCTCGGCGACCGGCTGGGCCCACGCCTGACGCTCCTGATCTGCGGTGCAATCTGGTCGGCGGCAACAGTCGCTATCGGCTACGTCGAGGGCGCCGTGTCACTCGTCGCAGCGCGCTTCCTCCTCGGCATCGGCGAGGGCTCGGCCTTCCCCACCGCCACCCGCGCCTTGGCGAACTGGATGGCGGCCGACAGGCGAGGCTTTGCGCAGGGCATCACCCATGCCTTCGCGAGGCTCGGCAACGCGCTGACGCCACCGCTCATCGCCTTCCTCATCGTAGCGCTCTCCTGGCGCGATTCGTTTATCATCGTTGGTCTGATCAGCTTCGCTTGGGTCGCCTTGTGGTGGTGGTACTTCCGGGACGATCCGCGTGCCCACAAGCACATCACCGAGGCCGAACTCACCGTCTTGCCGCCCTTAAAGATCGCATCCGAGCGACGGGCCGTGCCGTGGCGCCGGCTGCTGAAGCGGATGCTGCCGGTCACGATGACTGACTTCTGCTACGGGTGGACGCTCTGGTTGTTCCTCAACTGGATTCCCTCTTATTTCCTCCACGAGCACAACCTCGACATCAAGAAATCGGCGATCTTCGCTTCGGGCGTCTTCTTCGCGGGAGTCGTTGGGGACACAGTGGGCGGCATCGTCAGTGACCGCATCCTGAGGAAGACGGGCAGCGTCTCGAAGGCCCGCGTCAGCGTCATCGTAGTCGGGTTCCTCGGCGCCTTCTGCTTCATGCTGCCAGTGATCTTCGTAAAGGATCTCGTCACCGTGGCGCTGTGCCTGTCCGGCGCGTTCTTCTTTGCCGAATTGATCGTCGCGCCGATTTGGGCGGTGCCCATGGATATCGCGCCCCAGCATTCGGGCACGGCGTCGGGCTTCATGAACTTCGGCTTCGGTCTCGCCGGAATGATCTCGCCGGTGGTGTTCGGCCTTATCATCGACGCCACCGGGCGTTGGGACCTGCCCTTCATCGCCTCCCTTGGCCTGCTCCTGCTCGGCGCTGCGCTGGCGCTGCGGATGCGGCCCGACGAACCCTTCCTCGACGATATCGAGCCGGTCGCGTGCAGCGTGCCGCCGCCCATTGCGGTCAGGCCCACGGCCTGATCGAGCCTCTTTCTATCCTTGAAAAATCCCGACGAAGGAGCCTGCGATGTCCGTCGCCCTCTTCCAGCCGCCCGGCCGCTCCGGTCCGGCACCGATCAAGACCTACGATCCCGCCCCTGTCGAAGCGGTCATGCTCCGCGCCCGCGCAGCTCAGAAGCTCTTCGCTGAGGTGGATCAGGACGGCGCCGACGCCGCCGTCCGTGCGTTGGCTTGGTCGCTCTACAAGCCGGAGAACGCCAAGGAACTCGCCGAGCTGGCGGTGGCCGACACCAACCTCGGCAACGTCGCCGACAAGATCCGCAAGAAGCAGCGCAAAACCTTCGGAACCCTGCGTGACCTGCTGCGCGGCCGCTCCGTCGGCATCATTGAGCACGATCGCGAGAAGGGGCTGGTGAAATACGCTAAGCCCATGGGCGTAGTCGGCGCTGTGACGCCCTCCACCAACCCCGGCGCCACGCCGGTCAACAAGGCGATGATGGCGCTGAAGGGCCGCAACGCGATCGTAGTGGCGCCCTCTCCACTCGGCTACCGCACCACGGCCCGCGTCGTGGAACTAATGCGCCAGGAGCTGGAGCGCATCGGGCTGCCGGGCGACCTCGTGCAGATCCTGCCTGATCCGGTGACGAAGGACTCGACCGAAGCCCTAATGAAGCTATGCGACCTGGTGGTCGTGACGGGCTCGCAGGACAACGTTCGTCGGGCCTATTCCAGCGGCACGCCCGCCATTGGCGTCGGCGCCGGCAACGTACCGGTGATGATAGATGAGACCGCCGATCTTGACGCAGCAGCGGAGAAGATCCGCGATTCTAAGATTTTCGACAATTCGACCTCCTGCTCGTCCGAGAATTCGGTGGTCATCGTCGACGCGGTCTATGACCAGGCCATCACAGCGCTGGAGCGGGCCGGGGCCTATCTCTGCACTCCACAGGAGAAGGCACGCATCCAGGACAAGCTCTGGGTAAAAGGCAAACTCAACCGCGACCTCATCGCTCGCGACGCGGACGTGCTGGCGCGCGCCTTCGAACTGTCTCCGAAGGCCGAGGGCAAAGCTTATTTCCTGGTGGAGGATGATGGCGTCGGCCGCGAACATCCGTTCTCGGGCGAGAAGCTGGCGCTGGTGCTCACGGTCTACCGCGCCAAGGATTTCGCCGCCGCGAAGGCACGGGTCCGCGAGATCCTCGACTACCAGGGCCGAGGCCATTCCTGCGGCATCCACACCACCAACATGGACCGCGCCCGCGAGCTTGCCGAAGACCTCGACGTGGTGCGCGTGCTGGTGAACTTCGCCCACACCTTCGGCAATGGCGGCGGCTTCAATTCCGGGCTCGGCTTCACGCTGAGCATGGGCTGCGGCTCTTGGCAAAAGAACAGCATTTCCGAGAACCTGAGCTACCGGCACATGCTCAATATCACCCACCTCGTCACCCCAATCCCGGAGGACAAGCCGAGCGAGGAAGAGCTGTTCGGCCCCCACTGGAAGACAATTGGCTATGAGGAGGCGGGACGATGAATTTTCTTGAACACAACGCGAAGTCGAAGGTCCTCGCGCCGATCGGCATCCCCGTGCCGCGCAGCATCCTCTGCAACAGCCCCGAGGCGGCGGCCGAAGCGTTCGCCGAACTCGGCCCCTGCATGATCAAGGCGCAGGTGCCCACGGGCAAGCGCGGCAAGGCCGGTGGCATCAAGCCAGCCAACTCCGCCGACGAGGCAAGGACGGTGGCCGAGCGCATTCTCGGCATGAGCATCGACGGCCATCAGGTCCATACGGTGCTGCTGGAGGAGCAGGCGAAGATCGAGCGCGAGTTCTACGCCGCGATCCTCACCGACTTCACCAGCCGCAAGCCGCTTGTGCTGTTCTCCACTGAGGGCGGCATGGATATCGAGGAGGTCGCAGCCACGCGTCCCGATGCGCTGCGGCGCCACCTCGTCGATCTGGGCGAAGGCTTTGATGAGAAGGCGGCCCGCGCGTTGGTCACCGGACTCGATCTTGGGACAGCTGGCGCAGAGATCGAAAAAATCCTCGCTTCACTCTATAGGCTGAGCGGCGAAGTTGATGCCGAGCTCATCGAGATCAATCCACTGGCGCTCCTGGCGGACGGCCGAGTGGTTGCGCTCGACTGCAAACTAACACTGGACGATTCTGCCGCCTTCCGGCAGCCGGAACTCGCCGTCGCGGCCGCCGCCGAGCCGATGACCGCGCTGGAGCAGGAGGGTCTCGATCACGAGCTCAAGTTCATCCAGCTCGACGGCAATGTCGGCGTGCTCGCCAACGGCGCCGGGCTGACCATGACCACCATGGACGTCATCAGCCACTGCGGCGGCAAGCCGGCCAATTTTCTCGAGATCGGCGGTGAGGCCTACACCAAGTCTGAAACGGCGCTGCGTCTCGTACTCTCGAACCCCGGCGTGAAGAGCCTCGTGGTCAATTTTTGCGGCGCCTTCGCTCGCACCGACGTGATGGCCGAGGGCGTCGTCACCGCCTGGAAGCGGTTGAATCCGGACGTGCCCGTGTTCTTCTCGATCCACGGCACTGGAGAGGACGAGGCAGTGCGCCTCGTGCGCGATGGGCTCGGCCTCGAGCCTTTCGACCTAATGGAAGACGCGGTCCAAGCCGCCGTTCACGCTGCCGAGGGGAGTGCTGCCCGATGATCATCTATCGCCAGACTGCACGCGTCCTCGTCCAGGGCATCACCGGCAAGCAAGGGACCTTCTGGGCCGAGAAGATGATCGGCGCAGGCACTACCGTCGTCGCCGGCGTCAACCCGAAGCGGGCAGGGCAGAGCCATCTCGGCGTACCCGTCTACGCTACCGCCAAGGCGGCCATGGCCCAGACGCCCTTTGACATTGCGGTGATGTTCATCCCGCCTTCGGCCGCCAAGGACGCGGCGATGGACGCTGTCGAAGCCGGCGCGAAGACTGTCGTCATCCTCACCGAACACATCCCGGCGCGCGACGTAATGGCGATCCACCACGCTGCCGCGCAGCACGGCACCCGGATCATCGGACCAAATACCGCCGGCATCGTCACACCCGGTGAGGGCTTCGTCGGGATCATGCCAGGGCATAACAGCAATATCTTCCAGCCGGGCGAGGTCGGCGTGATCTCGCGTTCGGGCAGCCTCGGCACCTTGATGTGCCTGAACCTAACGCGCGCAGGTATCGGCCAGTCGGCCTTCCTCGGCATCGGCGGTGATCCAATGATCGGCACCACCACGCGCGACGCGCTGATTGCGCTTGATCAGGACACGCGCACGCGGGCCGTGGTGCTAGTCGGCGAGATCGGCGGAGCGATGGAAGAGGCGGCGGCAGAATACGCGGCCGGCATGTCGAAGCCTGTAGTCTCATTCATCGCCGGACGCGCTTCGCCCGCTGGCAAGAAGATGGGACATGCCGGAGCCATCGTTTCGGGAAATGTTGGGAGCTATGCCGGCAAACGGCATGCGCTGGAGGCGGCGGGCATTGTGGTGGCCGATACGCCTTCCGAGATTCCGCATCTTCTAGGGCCGGGCTTCGGCGCGGTTCAGCCCGAACTGGCCGCCGCAGTCCATCTTCGCGCGTAGCCGAAACGCCCTTCAACTACAGCAGGGGGCGACCAAACTCAGGTCGCGCTGAGCTGCTGGAGGTAGTGGCCGAGCGCTGCGATGCTGCTGAAATGCTCGGCAAAGTTCGGATCGAAAAAGGCGGCGCGCGCAGCCACGATCACGACGACAAGGGTCCAGAAAACACCGATGCCAGCCTTGAGCGCGATGCGCGAGGCGGTACCGGTGCAGTTGGCGGGCTCGGCTGCTGCGCGGAGCTCCTGTGTTATCGGCTCGCCAAAGGCATCGAACTGAAGCTGACGCATGACCTAGATTCGCTCGCTCAATATGAGCATTACATGTCGTGGACGCCAGCTTGGAAGCAATAGTAATGTTTTTCTATTTTGAGCTTGGATCAAGAGGTTTTTTCTCTGTTGATTGATCGTAAAAGAAGAGTTTTCTTTTAGACCTGCGCAGGCTCTCGGTCATTTCCGAGCGGCGTCGAAGGCCTCCAGGAACGCCACCAGATTGTGAGGAAGTGCCTCGCACAGGTAGCCCCCCTCCTGGACGATCGCTGTCGGCAGGCCAGAGCCCGCTATCGCTTCGGCGGCGGTCGCAAATCCCTCCCGCGTCACCTGAAGCACGCCGATGGGGTCGTCCTGTGAGGCGTCAAGCCCAAGTGCCACCACTAGGGCGGTGGGGCGATGGCCGGCGACGGCCGCGAGCGCATCGCGGACCGCCGCGAGCCAAAGTGCGTCGCCAGCACCGTGCACCACAGGAATGTTGCGGTTGAAGCCGGCACCTTCGCCAGTGCCTATCTCGTCGGCATAGCCCGCGAAGAACGGGAAGTAATTCGCTGGGTCGGCATGGACCGAAACGGTGAGCACGTCGTCGCGCGCATAGAAGATGCCCTGCGTACCGTTGCCGTGATGAACGTCGATGTCGATGATCGCAACTGGACCGCCGGTCGCGCGGCGCATGTGCTCGCCGGCGATGGCCGTGTTGTTGAGGTAGCAGAAGCCGCCCGCGGAGTTCGCGTAGGCGTGATGGCCCGGCGGACGGCACAGCGCATAGGCATGCCCCTGGGCCAGCGCCAACTCGGCGGCACAAACCGCAGCCTGAGCCGAGCCGTAGATTGCCTCCCAGGTTCCGGCGCGGATTGGGGTGGAGGTATCGGCCGTGTAGAGCCCGAGCAGGCCGAGCATCCCCTCCGGCTGGCGATGCATTTGGGGCCTTGCGAAATGCCCCGTGAGGATCTCGTCGCCAACCTCGCCAAGTTCGCCGCGTAGCTCCCAAGCCTCACGCAGGAAGGCGACGTAGCCGGCATCGTGGACAGCGAGAATTGAGGCGCCGCCCACATCACTCGCTTCGACCAAATCGTGGCCCGCGTCACGCGCAGCGTCCCGCAGCAGGATGTAGCGGGCCGCCTGCTCCGGATGCGCAATCAAGCTGCCGCGCCGGAAGTACTGAGCCGGATCGTGACGGACGCTGTCCGGGTGATGGACGATCTGCATGCCGTGTCTCTCATTTAGCTATCGAAGCATTGACAGACACACCTTACACCACTTTAATCGAATGAAACGTACCGTTTTTCGAGACAACCGAGCTTGAAGACGGATGTTGCGCTGGGAAAACCTGGCAATTGCAGGGAGGCGGCAATGCAGCGCGCCGAGTTCGATTACGTGGTCGTAGGCGGCGGCACCGCCGGCTGCGTGCTGGCCAACCGCTTGTCCGAGGACGGGCGCCATTCGGTGCTGATGCTGGAAGCAGGCCCACGCGACAGCTCGCCTTGGATTCATCTTCCCATTGGCTATGGGAAAACGATGTTCCACAAGACCCTGAACTGGGGCTTCCATACCGAGCCGGAGCCCGCCATGGCGGGTCGACGGATCTACTGGCCGCGCGGGCGCACACTGGGCGGCTCAAGCTCCATCAACGGGCTGGTCTTCGTGCGCGGGCAGGCCGAGGATTACAACCATTGGGCCGAGCTTGGGAATGCCGGCTGGTCCTGGGACGACGTGCTACCCTACTTCATGCGCTCGGAGCACAACACCCGAGGCGCCAGCCCTGCTCACGGCGGCAACGGTCCGCTCTGGTGCTCGGACATCAAGCATAAGCACGAGTTGATCGAAGGCATCATCGCGGGCGCCCAGGAACTCGGCGTGGCGCGCACGGCCGATTTCAACGGTGGCGATCAGGAGGGCGTTGGTTACTACCAGCTCTTCACTCGCAAGGGTTGGCGCTGCAGCACGGCGGTGGCCTATCTCGACCCCGCACGTGGCCGGCCGAACCTCAGCATCGAGGTGGATGCGCAAGCCACCGGACTGGTCCTCGAAGGCCGGCGTGCAGTAGGCGTGCGATACCGGCAGGGCGGCGAGGTCCGGGAGGTCCGAGCGACGAGCGAGGTCATCCTTGCAGCCGGCGCGCTCCAGAGCCCGCAGCTTCTCTTACTCTCCGGCATTGGTCCGGCCAGGGCGCTGGCGGCCCAAGGCATCAATGTGACGTACGATCTGCCCGGCGTCGGCGAGAACCTGCAGGACCACCTGCAGGTCCGGCTGATGTACAAGGTCGCCAAGCCGATCACCACCAACGACGACCTAGCCACGCTCTACGGCAAGGCGCGGATCGGCTTGCAATGGCTGCTGACGCGCAGCGGCCCGCTGGCGGTGGGCATCAACCAGGGAGGGTTGTTCACGCGGGTGATGGCGGGCCCCGGCACGCCCGACGTGCAGTTCCACTTTGCCACGCTCTCGGCCGATATGGCGGGGGCCAAGCCGCACCCCTGGCCTGGATGTACCTTCTCCGTCTGCCAGCTCCGCCCGGAATCACGCGGAACCGTGACGCTGCGCAACGCTGATCCGTTCGAGGCCCCGGTGATGCGCGCGAACTATCTCGCTACCGAAACAGACCAACAATGCACCGTCGAGGGCATCAAGTTCGCCCGGCGCCTCGCAGCCACCAAGGCACTCGGCGGTTTAATCGAGGAGGAGCACAAACCCGGCAAGGACGTACAGGGCGACGACGCGCTGCTCTCCTTCGCCCGCGAGACCGGCGCTACAATCTTCCACCCCTCCGGCACCTGCAAGATGGGCAACGATCCGATGGCGGTAACGGATGCGCGCCTGCGCGTCCACGGTATCGCGAGCCTACGCGTCGTCGACTGCTCGATCATGCCAACGCTGGTATCGGGCAATACCAGTGCCCCGGTGGTCATGATCGCCGAGAAGGCCTCCGACATGATCCTCGCCGATGCGCGCGGGGATGCACAGGCGATCAGCGTCACCACTCCAACACCGGAGAAGCCGGCCTTGGCGGATGCGCATCACTAACGAACCGGGCAACCGTAGCCCCGTCAAGGAGCGGGTACGGGGCAAGACGAACAGTCGCAAGGAGGCGGGCATGGCAGGGTTGGGTCAGGACGCGGGTAAAGGCTCCCAGAGGGGAGGGCTCGGCCGCGTGGTATCGGCGGCGCTCATCGGCGCCACCATCGAGTGGTACGACTTCTTTCTCTACGGGGTCGTCGCGGGCATTGTCCTGAACAAGCTCTACTTCCCTGTCAGCGACCCGCTGGTCTCGACGCTGCTCGCCTACGCCACCTTCGCGGTGGGCTTCGTAGCGCGGCCGCTAGGTGGCGTCGTGTTCGGGCATTTCGGTGACAAGGTCGGCCGCAAGAGCATGCTCGTCATCACCCTGATGCTCATGGGCGTGGCGACCTTCCTCATCGGGCTAGTGCCGACCTACGCGCAGATCGGCGTTGCGGCCCCGATCCTGCTGCTGTTCCTACGCGTCATCCAGGGCATCGGGCTCGGAGGCGAATGGGGCGGCGCAGTGCTCATGGCCTTCGAATACGCGCCACCCGAGAAGCGCGGCCTCTATGCCAGCATCCCGCAGATCGGGCTGGCGCTTGGGCTCTGCCTCGCCTCGGGCGTGGTCGCGACCCTGTCCTACACTCTCACGGACGAGCAGTTCCTGTCCTGGGGCTGGCGCCTCGCTTTCCTGCTGAGCGTCATTCTCGTCGCGGTGGGAGCGTATATCCGCCTCAACGTGATGGAGACGCCCGAATTTGCGAAGGTGAAGGAGCAAAACCGCGAGGCGGCGATCCCGTTCGTCTCGATGATCAAAAGCTACCCGAAAAACGTGCTCGCCGGCATGGGCGCCCGCATGATCGACGGGGTGTTCTTCAACATCTTTGCCGTCTTTTCCATCGGCTATCTCACGCAGACCCTCAAGGTCCCGCGCACCGAGGCGCTGCTCGGCGTCTGTGCAGCGGCGCTGGTGATGTGCGCGACAATCCCGTTCTTCGGCGCGCTCTCCGACCGGATGGGACGGACGCGGGTGTACGCCTGGGGCTCGGTAATCACGGGTCTGTCAGCCTTTCCGGCATTCTGGATCTTCCTGGCCTATCCCGGCAATACAAGCGCCATCTACATGGCGATCATACTGCCCTTCGGCATTCTCTACGCCTCGGTTTACGGACCGGAAGCGGCTCTCTTCTCTGAGCTTTTCCCGGCGCACGTGCGGTACACGGGTATCTCATTTGTATATCAATTCTCAGGCATCTTCGCGAGCGGACTCACTCCCATCATCGCAACAGCACTGATCCAGTACTCTGGCGCCGACAAGCCTTGGCTAATCTGTGGCTACTGCACGTTGGCGGGTCTGATTAGCGCAGCATCAGCGATCTGGATCGGGCACGCCGGACAGCGCGAGGAGCTGGCCGAGGCGTCTCGCGTCGGGCATGCCGCAGTGGAACGGACGCAGCCCGCGTGACCGGCGTGCGCGGGGGCATGGTCGATGACGGCACAGCGGTGACGGCCCCCACGCGTGCTCCTGCGCTCGGCGCGCGGATCGCTGAGCTCCTGCCAGGCATCGCGCTCTGCATCGGCGTGACCCTCCTCTCCATCGGCATCCAACATGTCGAGGAGGGGAGCTTCGGGCACCCCTATGTCGAGGCACTGGTCATCGCAATTTTGCTCGGCATGGCGATTCGCACCGCCTGGGCGCCGAGCCAGCGCTGGCGGGCCGGCATCGCCTTCAGCGCCAAACAGCTCCTTGAAGTAGCGGTGATGCTGCTCGGCGCCTCAATCAGCTTAGCCGCCATCGTCGCCTCGGGGCCACTGCTGATGGCAGCCATCGTCGCGACGGTGATCGTGACCATCATCGCCAGCTTCGGCATCAGCCGGGGGCTCGGGCTACCGGTGAAGATCTCCATCTTGATCGCCTGTGGCAACTCCATATGCGGCAACTCGGCCATCGCCGCCGTCGCCCCGGTGATCAGCGCAGACGGCGACGACGTCGCTTCCTCGATCTCGTTCACCGCCATCCTCGGCGTGGTCATGGTGCTCGGTCTGCCACTGCTGATCCCGCTGCTCGGCCTCACTGCCAACCAGTACGGCATCCTCGCGGGACTGACCGTCTACGCCGTGCCACAGGTGCTAGCGGCTACCGTGCCTGCTGGACTTGCCGCCACGCAAATTGGTACCCTGGTAAAGCTCGTTCGCGTTTTGATGCTGGGCCCCGTGGTGGTCGCCTTTTCATTGCTGGCGCCGCGCCTTCGCCGGGGCGAGCCGGGCCACCCACCGGCGAAGCGCATTGGCCTATTCAAGCTAGTGCCCTGGTTCATCCTTGGATTTCTCCTGCTGGCGGCCCTGCGCTCGTTTGGCCTAGTACCGGATCTTGCCATCGGACCAATCACCAAGGTCGCGGGCCTGCTCACCGTGGTCTCCATGGCGGCGTTAGGGCTCGGCGTCGACGTGCGCGTCATCGGCCGCGTCGGCGGCCGGGTGACGGCGGCCGTGACGCTCTCGCTAATGCTGCTGCTCGGGATCAGCCTTGGGCTGATCCATCTGCTCGGCCTCGGCTGACGATAACGGCCGGCCCGCACGAGGCCGAGCCGGACAACGGAGGGACGCATGTTGCATCGACGCGAGATCCTGCGCGGCGCGGGCGCCGCCCTGATGGCCGCAGGTCCATTGAGCAGCCGAAGGGCCTTTGCCACCGCCGACGGCGTGACCCTGCCCTTTGGAGCGGGCGAGCGCGAATTAGTGACCTATCCCGGCAAGCGCCCGCTGATCCGGCTGACCAGCCGTCCACCACAGCTCGAGACCCCTTTCACCGTCTTTGACGAGGGCGTCATCACTGCAAACGACGCCTTCTTCGTGCGCTACCACCTCGCTGACATCCCGCTCTCCATCGATTCCGAGACCTTTCGGCTAGAGGTTAAAGGCAGCATCGAGAGGCCGCTCTCGCTCTCGCTCGCTGAAATCAAGGCGCTGCCCTCTGTGGAGGTGGTGGCGGTAAACCAATGCTCGGGGAATTCGCGCGGGTTCGTGGAGCCCCGCGTCGCCGGCGGCCAGCTCGCCAACGGCGCCATGGGTAATGCCCGCTGGACCGGCGTTAAGTTGCAGACCGTGCTCGACAAGGCTGGTGTGAAGAAGGGCGCCGTGCAGGTATCGTTCGAGGGCCTGGACGGGCCCGTGGTGCCCGAGACACCCGATTTCGCAAAGGCGCTCGACATCGACCACGCCCGCGACGGCGAGGTAATGCTGGCCTGGGCCATGAACGGCGAGGACCTGCCCTGGCTCAACGGCTATCCGTTACGCCTCGTGGTGCCGGGCTTCTACGGCACCTACTGGGTCAAGCACCTCAACGCCATCACAGTTCTCGACAGGCCTTTCGACGGCTTCTGGATGCAGAAGGCCTATCGCATTCCAGCCAATGCTTGCGCCTGCACCGAGCCCGGGAAAGCGCCGGCCTCTACGATGCCGATTGCTCGCTTCAACGTCCGATCCTTTGTCACTAGCGTCGCTGACAAGGCGAGCGTGAAGGCCGGGCGGACGACGCTGCGCGGTATGGCCTTCGACGGCGGCTACGGAATCACCGAGGTCGCCGTATCTACCGACGATGGTCGGACATGGGCCTCGGCGGCTCTAGGCCAGGATCTCGGGCGCTACTCCTTCCGGCAATGGAGCCTGCCAGTGCACCTTGCGGCCGGCACGCATGCCATCAAGGTCAAAGCTACAAATCGAATCGGCCAGTCCCAACCCCTCGATCCCCTCTGGAACCCGCCCGGCTACATGCGCAACGTAGTTGAGACCGTCCGCGTGACAGCGGCGTGAGGGAGGCTGAGATGACTAACCACATTCTCGTCGGCGCGCTTGTGAGCGGCCTCGTTCTCCTCGCCGCGGGGCCTGCGTCGGCCGCCCCACGGGCCTATGCCCTGCCGGAAGAGACGACACAATTGAAGCTCGCCAAGGGGCATGAGGGCGAAGCGGGCTTGGCGGCAGCGCAGGGCAATTGCCTCACCTGCCACTCGTCCGATTACATCGCCATGCAGCCGCCGGGTAAGGGCAAAGCCTTTTGGGAGTCGGAAGTGACGAAGATGATTAAGGTCTACGGCGCACCCATCACGGAGCCAGACGCCAAGGCCATCGCCGCCTATCTCGCCGAGACCTATTGAAGAGAAGCAGCATTCTCTCGAGCGCTGCTGTTTCAGGCGCCTGCGAAAACAGCGTTGGATCGCACGTTCGTCAGCGACGATTGACCCTATCCCATCAAGAATGCGTCGCCGCCGGCTCAGGGTCGCGCCCCGCGAGGATCAACGAATCCTCCGGCAGGCACGAGGCTAAGAACATGGATGGGTCAGGTACAGGACATCTGCAGTCGGGGATGATTTAGCCTGCAGCGAGCAAGCATCAAGGACGGCCCAACTTCGACAGCAACCGTTCGCTTGTGATGATCGCCCTCATCGGCACCATCAGGGCGGCACTGCTTTGTGTCGGCTACACTATATCCGCGGGCGTCAAGGCCGTCAGCTACCTGCCTTGCATCCTGCTCTTCGTGGCGCTGGTTATCGCGCTGGGCTTCGAGTTCGTGAAAGGCTTCCACGGCACCGCCAGCGCCGTTTCCTCCGTAATCTACACGCCTTCCTGCCCGCCAACGTCGCGGTGGTATGGTCCGGCTTCTTGAACCTCCTCGGCGCGGTGGCCTTCGGCATCGTCAGCTAGCCCAGCGCATTGCGGACATCGGCCGTCCCGACGACCTCCTCTGCAGCGGTGTAGGACTCGAGGCGATCCTGCTATCCGGCATCGAGCGCTTGAAGGTCCGCCTAGCCAACCTGCAGATGGACCGGACGACGGCGCAGGCCGAGTCTGTGGGGGTCTGCGTCCCACTAGGGCGGCTGGGGCTCGCAACTCTCTTCATGCACCGGCGACGGCGAGACGATGCCTTCGATCTTACTTGCCCCTGCTCCACCCCGCTGCTACACATCCCGTGGCGGCAGCGAAGCTAAATGTTTGTAAGGGCTTAGGTTTTTGTTTGGCGGTTTGGTGGATCAGTATCCTGGTCCCCCAGCCACTGATTTAACGACTTATCGGCCACACCTAAGAGTGATTCAATTCACACTTAAAACTGGCTCAGTATTACATATAAGTCTAAAATAGGTTTACTGAGCCTAGTCTTGGTGCTGTACCTAACTATACTCTGCGAAAAACACTGCCTGCGCGTTCTAGCGCCAGATTTTATTGAACGTCAGCTTAATCAAGGTTGGGGATGTGAGCCCGTAGCACCTTCCAGCGCGTGCCGAACTTCCTAGCGTAGCCTTGCGCGCGTCACCGGCGGTAGCGCTTGCGAGTCGCGGCCATGACGCTCGACACGCCCCCGGGCGATCCCGCGGGCGGCCCCGAATGACCGCAGCCGATGGAACGGGTCATCCTGCACGGCCGTGTCACCGTCCGGTCTCGGGCGTCCTCGGCCCGTTTGCCGAGGACGGTGGTCATGGGAGACAGCCGGCGGCGTCGGCGCGGGATTCGGACGTTCCGCCGGCGCCGCGATGGTTCATGCAATCCGTTCCGTCGTTCCTTTCCGCGCCTGCGCCACGGTCAACCACACGGCCGAGACCAGGAAGTAGAAGGCGCCGAACGCGGCGTAGGGAGCGATGTCCGTGATCGCCGGCATCAAGGCACCGTTCGCCTTGAGGATGAAGTGCGTGCCTGCAAGGGCCGACTGCGCTCCGCTGAGCGCCATCGCCCACTGTGCGCCCGCCTGCCAGCGCCGCACGCCGGTCGCGAGTTGCAACAGGCCGGAGAGGATCGCCCAGATCCCGAACACCGCCAGCACCGCGTGCATGCCCCATCCGAGCGCGAGCGCCACTGCGACGGCGACGACGGTGCTGGCGGCCGCGTTGAGGGCTTGGCTGGGATTGGCACCCAGGCCGCCGCTGCGGCGCGCGTCGATGACGTTGGCGACGGCATCCCAGGCGGGATAAGCGACCAGGAGCGCCGCCGCGGCCGGCGGCATGGCCTTGCCGATGGTGAAGGCGGCAGCGACCCAGCCGACGGATATTCCGGCACGGAGGAAGTAATAGGAACTCAGCCAGCGCGAAGTGTCATGGCCGGGTCTTTGGATAATCGTCATCGTGGTTCCCTTTGGGTGCGCGGCAACGCGGAGAATCGGCACGACCCACAATCACGCGGAGGACGCCGGCGACCGAAACGCCGGACTTCGTGGAAACGGTGTTTTTGCAGGGGATATGCCTCGCCTCGGAAGGCACTTTTACAAACGGACACCGATGACACCCATGACCGGATCGCTGGAAAACTTGACCGTTCCTCCGGAGGATGGACCGAGCGTCGCCGGCGACCTCCTCTCCCTCGTCCTGGCGCAGATCAGGCTCACCGGGGACCACGTCCGGTCCCATGAGGTCGAGCGGTCAGGGATCTTGGACCTGGAGGTTGGGGCCGCCCATGTCCTCGTGGTCGCCGAGGGTTCCCTTCACGTTGAAGACAATGGCGGGGAGCGAGTCGTCATCGACACGGGCGATCTCGTGCTTCTCCCCAGCGGGCTCGGAGGGGCCAGGCTTGTGGCCTCCGCCTCGAACGCTTCGGTGATCGTCTGTCGGTTCTGGTTCGATCCCCACGCCCTGCACGGCATGGTCTCGTCCCTTCCCGGGCGCATCCACATCCGGCGCGACGAGGGGGCGGGGTGGCTGGAGGGCATCGTACCCTTCCTGATGGTCGAGGTGACCGACGACGAGCCGGGCGCGGCCCTGATGATCTCGCGGATCATCGATGTCATCGTCATCCGCACCTTACGAACCTGGGTACAGCGCGGGCACACCACCGGATGGCTGGGAGGACTCTCGGACGCCCGCATCGCCCGGGCCTTGAAGGTCATGCACGAGCGTCCATCACGTCCTTGGGGCGTCGAGGCCCTGGCGGACGCGGCCGGCATGTCACGGTCGAGCTTCTGCAACCGGTTCACGGCGCTCGTCGGTCGCTCGCCCCTACGCTACCAGAACGAGTGGCGGCTCACGCTCGCCCGGGACATGCTGATCGCCCGCGAAGCGCGTGTCGGAGAGGTTGCATTGCGCGTCGGCTACGCGTCGGAGGCAGCCTTCAGCCGCGCCTACAAGGCCATGTTTGGACACCCGCCGCGGAACGAACCTGCGCCGCCGAGCAGTACCGGATCACGCGAGCAGGACGGTGGTTTGCGGCAGGGGGCTGAGCGGGTCGAACCCACGCCTACGTCCGCTTTTTGGCGGCCATCATAGCAGTCTGTACGGCTCGGCTGGCCGACGCCGGCCTGTCTGCTCTATGACCGGGTTGAGTGGAAATCTGCTGGTCCGCCTTCGGGTATAAAGCCCGTAAAAAGGACGTCCCATGTCCGGCAGAAGCTGGCTGGAATGGAACGCATGCTGCGAAGAATATACTCTCAAAGAGCGTGCAAATTCTACTCCGTTGCTTCTTGAGACTGCGGATCCGTGCGATCGCCGCTCCTGCTACTTCAAAGCGTCCGCGACGGCGTCGAAGAACACCTGAGGCGGTATCAGCTGAAGGTTCTGAGGTTTTGAGGCCGCGCTCGTTACGGCGATCACGACGCGCTCCTTGGGGTCGATGTAGACGAACTGGCCGAATATGCCACGGGCCATGAATGCTCTGTCGGCCCGTGCCGGAGCCGAGGTGGCGATCCACCACATGTAGCCGTAGTCCAGCGGAGCGCCACCCTTCAGGATCTTGGCGGTGCTAGCTTCCTGCAGCCATCCGTCGGGCAGGATCGACCTGCCCTCGACCACGCCGCCGTCGAGGTAGAACTGGCCGAACCTCGCGAAATCGCGCAGCGTCGCCGACAGGCCACTGCCGGCGATCTCAAGCCCGCCGGGCGAGTCCAGCCACCATCTGGCCTCGACCTCCATGCCGTAGGGCTTCCAGATCTTCTCCGAAAGGTAGTCGGCGAGAGGACCCTTGATAGCGCCATGAAGAATCTCGCCAGCCACCTGGGTCTCACCGGTGCTGTAGTTAAACTTCGTTCCGGGCTCGACCGCGCGGGGCAGCTTCGCCATGACATCCATGGCGGCGTCGCGCTGCTGAGATTCCTGCGCCTTGAGGAGATCGCGCCGGTCGGATCCAGGATCGGTGTAGGCCTCGTTCCACTTCGCGCCGGACGACATCATTAGCACATCGCGGATGCTTACGCCGTCGTAGGCGCTACCCTTGAGCCGCGGCACGTACTTCGTCGCCGGCTCATCCAAGCTTTCGATGAGACCCTCTTTGACCGCTACGCCGATCAGTGTCGACGTGACGGACTTGGCAATCGACATCGAGGTCCAGCGGGTGCCCGGCGTGTTGCCGAGCTGGTAGGTCTCGTAGGCGACTTCGCCGTCCTTCAGGACGATCATGCCGGATACCCGATCTACAGCGAGGAAGTCGGTGAGGTCGTAAGTCCGGTCGCCGACGGCGAACCTGATCTGTCCGAGCTGCTTCCGCGCGATCCGAAAGGCGGCCGGCCGTGCGGAGGCCGCCACGGCCCGCGTCGGAAACAGACGGTCAACGTTGCGGAGGGTGTTCACGGTCAGATCCGGCGTCAGCAGGCCATCGTAGAGCTGCTGGCCTGTGCCGATCGTCTCCGTGGCATGGGCGTAGCTTCCGCCGCCGCCGGCATGCGCTGAGGATGCGGCATGGAGCGCGAGCGCCGCGAGTATGCCGCCCATTAAAGCTGGGATCCTTCCGGGATGGATGCTGGCCTTTCGGGCTCTGCCACGTCGTGTTCCGTCCGATGTCCTTCGGTAGCTGAGCATTTCTATCCTCCCAGGATATCAAGTCCCATTTTCCGTCCGAGAGATGCGACCACTCCCGGAGCGGATCCGTAGCGCGCGACCACGGAGCTTGATGGGGTGGACGGCCCCCGCCACGGCATCGCTGCGCCAAGATGAGGTCGTTGATCTCATCGACAGGAGCCGTCCATGGCACAGGTTAGCGCCATCGGCCTCGATCTGGCGAAGAACGTGTTCCAAGTTCACGGCATCGATGCGCAGGGCAAGGTCCTCGTGCGTTGGCCCCGTGTCGACATTGGCTCGCCAGCATCGGCGGCTTACCCGACCACCGTTTTCGGGTCCCGATGCCCGCTTTGGTCCATAATGCACGTGGGATCCACGCCTAGGCTTACACTTTCCGTGATGTATCCAGCCCGCAGCGCGTGAGCCCTGAAAGTCGAGCCATCGGGAGTATTCGGCTGCTTAACCTGAAAGAGGCGCGATCCCTCGGCGATCCGTAGTAAAACCTGGTGATTGCTGGAAAAAAACGTCTCGGTCAGCCAATAAAGGATGGAAGCTCTCTTCGTGTTGGAGGAATTGGTGGCAAGGTGACGTTTCCAGCGGCTGTTCTGCGACAGGCGCGCTCACCATCGATGTCCTCGCATGATTTTACAAGCGCATGTCCCCCCGGGTGAGAGCAGGAAGACGCAAGTCGTCGGGATCGATCTTCTGCGGTTCTTCGCGGCCAGCGCTGTCATGCTGTTCCACCTCGCTTGCACGTCCTGGATCATTCCCTCGAGCGAGGCGATGATGCTCCTTGATGGCAAGGCCCGTTTCCCGGATCTGCTCGAACTCGCCGCCGTCGGGTGGATCGGCGTACCGATCTTCTTCACGATCTCGGGCTTCGTCATTGCCTACTCGGCCGAAGGCGCGACGCCGGAACGCTTCCTGCGCAGCCGCCTCCTGCGGCTGATGCCGGGCGTCTGGATCTGCGCGACGATCACTTTCCTCCTCGCACTCGCCTTCTTGCCGCTCTCGGCCACGGCTCTCACCCTGACCTACCTCCGTACACTCGTGCTGTTTCCCGTGCCTACCTGGATCGACGGGGTCTACTGGACGCTGGCCATCGAGATCGCCTTCTACGCGGTCGTCTTCACGCTGCTGCTCCTGCGGGCCGGGCATCGCTTGGAAATCGTCATGACAGTGGTTGGTCTGATCTCCACGGTGATCTGGATCGCGGCCTCGACGCCCTGGCTCCCTGGTCTCGATGTGCTGGCAAGCAAGCGTATCGCCAAGCTGTTGCTGATTACCCATGGCTGCGACTTCGCGCTGGGCGTCTTCGTCTGGCTGATGGCGTTCCGCGGCATCACTAGACAGCGTCTCGTCGTATCGTGCCTCTGCGGCCTCGGCAGCCTTCTGCAGATTGCCTACGACGCTCGAGCAACTGAGGCGGAACTTGGGATACAGACTTTCAACTACGTTCCCGAGCTGGTCTTCGTTGGCTTCCTCACGCTACTCGCGGCCTGCCTCGTGCTCGATCGACAGCTACACGCTGTCGTCGGGCAACGCGGTGCCGCCTGGATCCGAACGATCGGCTTAGCGACCTACCCGCTCTATCTCCTGCACACCTTCGTTGGCGTTCTAGCTATGCGCTTCGCCCTGGTCTTCAGCCTACCACCTTTGGCGTCGCTCCTGTTTGGTATGAGCACGGCGTGCTTAGCCGCAACTGCCGTGGCAACCCGTGTCGAACCGGCCTTACGAATGTGGTTCGGCCGGATTGTTGACCGGACGCTCGCACACCTGACGCGCAGCTTTCGCGCTTGGCGTGCTGCAAGCCAGATCTAGTACGGCATCAAAAACAAAGTTATGTAGATAAAACGATCGCATTCCTGAGATTTAGCGCCTTCCGCCTTCGGCCCGATCTGGACGTAGGTCACTTCGACGACCGCGTCGCGTGGCCCGTACTGGGGAAAGTTTGGTCGACATTGCGGTGGGCATTACCCGACCTCGCCGGTATCAACTGGCGAGGCATCCCCTGGTCCTATCGTAAGCGCAGGAGCTTCGCCATGAGTGGGTTCCGCCCGCAGCAATGGGTGGTTCGAGCCATCTTCGGTACGCTGGCGGCCCTTGGGTTGCTACGCGTCGCCGTCGCGCTCCATGCCTTGCAGATGGGAGAGGAGACCGCCCTGTTGACCCTGCCCCTGGGCGTCATCTTCCCCGTTGTTCTCGTCGCGGCACTGCTCAGGATGCCGCCCACCCGCACGCAGGAAGGGCTCCTCATGCGCCTCGCCACCGCCGCGCATCTTACGCTGATCGTGGCGGTCCCTTCGCTCGCACTCCCGCTCGCGCTCGGCTTGCCGGTCGTGTTCCTCCTGGTCGAGTTGTTCGAGACACGCATCCCGCCGACTTGGCGTGACCGTGTCGTGCGCGCGGTACTGGCGTGATCGCTTCCTATCTTCCGAACGGCGCATGGCCCGAACCAGCGCTCTGGGCGCTGCGCTGGGCTTTGTTTCTGGGGCCGCTGGCTGGCGCTGGCTGGTTGATGAAGCGGGAGGGCGACGACCGCCGCCGGATCGCGGCGCTCTTTGCCCTACTCTACGGCATGGGAACGATCTTTGTCGCCCATCAGGTCGCCCTTGCTGCCGGGTGGTGGCACTACGGGGGCGGCGCCCTGATGCTGGCAGGCATGCCGTTCGATATCCTGCTTGGAGGAGCCTTGCTGTTCGGCCCCGTGCTGTTCCTCGCGGCGCCGCAGACCAATCCCGTCCTGCTGGCTGGTTCGATCGTCGTCTGCCTCCATGCGCCGCTGTTCTCCTCGTTGCGACCGTTCGTGCATGCAGGCTCAGATTGGCTCACGGGCGTACTCGTCGTCTTCCTGATCGCACATATCCCGGCGCTCTTCCTCGCACGCTGGACCGCCGAGAACCGCAGGCTCGGTGCACGCGTCACCCTGCTCGCCTTCGGCTATGGCTGGCTTGCTTTCGCGCTCCTGCCCACCCTCATCATGCGGGCCATGGGTGGGTCCTGGAGCGATGTGCCGAGGACACCCTGGATCCTTGTGCCCGCGGCAATCGTCGCCGCGCCTTTGCTCCTCTTGGGAGCAACCGGCGCGCACCTCTTCGCCCTCCGCGGCGGCGGGACGCCGATCCCCCTCGATCCTACCGTTCGGCTCGTCCGGGGTGGGATCTACGCCTACATCCGCAATCCGATGCAGACCTGTACGGCCGCGCTCTGGCTGCTCATGGGCGCCGTCCTCGCAAACCCCTGGGTCATGGCAGCGGCCGCCATGGCGCTCGTCTTCGTCCTCGGCATGGTCCGATGGCACCACCGATACGACCTCCTCGAGCGCTTCCCCGCCGATTGGCTGGCCTATCGCGAGGCCGTTCCGGAGTGGTGGCCGCGCTGGCACCCATGGACGGTCGAGCCGGCACGGTTCGAGTTCTCACCCACCGTGTCATGGCAGCCGCTCCTCGCCGCTTGGCTCGAACGGCGAGTCAGGGGCCTGGACGTCCGCCCGGGCACGACTTTGCGGTACGTCGACGGGTCTTACGCGGCCCAAGGTCCAAACGCGGTCGCCTGGGCCCTGTCGCATATCAATTTCGCGGCCGTCCTCCTCGGTTCGGCGCTGCTGCTTGTTCTGGCCCCCTTCTCGACGCGCTCGCCTGTGCGCGAGGCCAAGGAGCGCCGCCTTGTCTGACGCCCCCCCGCTGCGTGCCGCTACGCCGTTCAGCCCTACCCTCGGCACCGATCACCTGCTCCGCCTGCGCCGCGATCCCCTGGGCTTCTACGACGACATGAAGGCCCGGCACGGGGACGCCGTGCGCCTGAGGCTCGGGCCCTACCGGCTCTGGCTGCTGTTCCATCCCGACCACGTCGAAGCCGTGATGGCCAGGCAGGCCCAGGAGTTCATCAGGTTCGAACGGCTGATGCGGATCCTGCGCCAGTGGAACGGCGAGAACGTTCTGACGGCGGATGGACCGGCCTGGCGCGAGAGGCGCCGACACGTCCTGCCGGTCTTTGCGACCCGAAACCTGTCGGCCTATGCCGACGCGATCGCCCGACGCGCGACCGCCTTCTCCGAAGCGATCGCAGCGGGCGAGCCGGAGCCTATCTTCGACGTCGACGTGACCATGGGCCACTTCATGCTGGATGTCGCCCTCACCACCATGTTCGGGACGGTCCCAGATCATGCTGTGCTCGACGAGATTGGCATCGCCGTGCGGACCCTGTCCGAGATCGCTTACCGCGAAGCGACCACGCCGATCGTCCTACCGGATGGTCTGCCGACACCGGCCAAGCGGCGGAAAAGGTGGGCGATGGACACCTTCGGGCGCTTCGTGCGCGACCTGGTCGTCGCACGCCTCGCCAATGGTGCGTCCGCCGGGATCGACCTCCTCGGCACACTCGTTGCCGGTCGAGAAGATCAGCCCGATGCGATCCGCGACGATGTCGCTGGCCTTCTCATCGCCGGCCATGAGACTTCGGCCGAGGCTCTGACGTGGACATTCGCCTCCCTGGCGCCGCGGCCCGACCTCGTGAAGGCGCTCCGCCGGGAGATCGTCGCTGTCTGCGGGACAGGACCCGTTGCGGCAAACCACCTACCGGCTATGCCTCTCCTCAGCGGCACGGTCCGCGAGGTTTTGCGACTCTATCCGCCTGCCTACACGATGTTCCTACGCCGGGCGGTCCGAGACGTGACGATCGCCGGGCTGCCGGTGCGCCGGGGGGACGTTGTTCAGGTCGTGCCTTGGATCACCCAACGAGATGCGCGCTGGTTTCCCAATCCGGAGAGCTTCGATCCCCGCCGGTGGCTCGATTCAGACCATCAGCCTTTCACCTACTTCCCTTTCGGCGCAGGCCCTCGCGTCTGCATTGGACAGACTTTCGGGCTGATGGAAGTATCGATCGCCATCGCCACGCTCGTTCGGACCTGGACGCCACATCCAGAGAGCGCCGATCCGGTCCCGGAGGCCCGTTTCTCTCTGCGCCCCCGTGGTGGCCTGCGGCAACGCTGGACGCGCGCGGTCGACTGACCTCAGTCGAGCTCGAACCGATGGCGTGCCTCTGCCGAGGGAACCTGACAGATCGTATGGCACCCAAACCAAGGATACCGATTGCGTGCAATCCCGTCGTAAACGGCATCCCGCCATGATCGCGGCACCACGCGCAGATGTCGCAACCACCCCAGTGGCGCCCGCATGAGGCTCATGAGTTCGATCCAGGCATCGGATCGCGTCCAGGCCTGATGCCCTCGGACAACGAGGTAGGTCTTGTCCAGATCGCTCTCGGTCAAACTGTGACGAGACGCGAGCGCCCGTCCCATACGCGAGCGCGTGGTCGCAAACCGCAACTCCGGTGAACGCTCGTGGGTGAGTAGAACACCAACGAACCGATTGCAGAGGACGCATTCACCATCGAACACGACCCAGGGGCGGTCTTCCAAAATCAGCGACATAGAAAACGTCCCAGATGAAGCCTACCAGAGTACCATGACGCTGCCAGCAGGGTGCGTCCCTTCGGGACCATGCTCTCGTCGCTTCGCTCCCCGAACCCCATTAAGGGTTTCGGCCCTGCTGGTGACGATCACAGTTGTATCTTTGTAGCTCATCCGGACAGACTTTTTGGCGCGTCCGAGGTGTCCGCCAGGGCATGCCCTCGCGGACAGGATATTCTGCCTAACGTCGGATTTGAGAACGATCGGGTAGTTTCCGCTTACGACCCCCGTCGGTCATACGGCCATCTCCGAGCACTTCCTGAAAGCAGCCATCCAACCGTCAGGGCGTCCAGCGGTTGCGCTGTTCGTTAAAGGTACGCAGACGGGATGCCGCTACAAACCGAATGCAAGACAAACAGGACTGCTGACCCGCGAACGACCTTCACCGCTGTTACGCGCATGCAACACATTTCCTGCGAGACGCGACAGATTATAACGCTTCTAGATCTAGACTGAGATACATTCGAAGACCTCGAAGCTAGACGTGTGTGCTCGGATCCCCGCGAGCTTGACCGCGTATGTTTCTGGACCGTAACGGACGGAATTGATCCAAGTTGGTTTGCGTCCGTGATCGTGTCGAGAAAAATGACCAAAAGAAGCACTACCCTGGCGGCGTCCGCTGCCTTCGTGCTTGTGGCGCAATCGGGTTCGTTGGTCAGTTTTGGGCCCAGTTCGGCCGTAGCCCAGCTCGCCGCAGATGCTTCACAAGAGGTGCAGCTCGACGAACTCTCGGTGGCCGGCATCGGAGGGCCTGCGGGCGGAACAGCACGCAAGGTCGATGGCTACCTTGCACGGGACAGCGTCAGCGCGACCCGCACCGACACACCGCTGCGCGAGGTGCCCCAGACGGTCGTCGTCGTGCCGGATCGGGTTCTGCAGGACGCCGCCGCAACGCGGGTCGACTCCGCCCTCGATCTTGCCGGCGTCGGCCGGGCCAACAACTTCGCAGGCCTTGGCCTGACGGAGTTCACGATCCGCGGCTTCAACACGGGCGAGTACTACCGCAACAGCTTCCCGATCAACCGGGGCTACCCGCCCTCGCCGGACGTGGTGTCCATTGAGCGGATCGAGGTGCTGAAGGGCCCGTCCGCCTTCCTATACGGACGCGGCGATCCCGGCGGCACCTTCAACATCGTGACCAAACAGCCCTTGGCCGAGCGCGCCCTCGCGATCGGCACGCAGTTCGGAAGCTTCAACCAGAAGCGCAGCACCTTCGACGCCACTGGCGCCCTCGACGAGGAAGGCCGAGTGCTCGCCCGCGTCACGGGCGCCGTCGAGGACAACGGCAGCTTCCGCGACTTCGTGCACAGCGACCGCTACTACCTTGC
Organism: Methylobacterium sp. V23; assembly: GCF_002917135.1. Classification (NCBI taxonomy): domain Bacteria; kingdom Pseudomonadati; phylum Pseudomonadota; class Alphaproteobacteria; order Hyphomicrobiales; family Methylobacteriaceae; genus Methylobacterium; species Methylobacterium sp. V23. The sequence goes on along the minus strand of NZ_PDHT01000022.1, from coordinate 21,269 downwards.
CCCCGTCATCGCCTGGAAGCCGACCGCCGACACCACGATCACTTTGGAGGGCGAGTTTGCCAGCACGACCGCGACCTTCGACCGGGGTGTCGTGCCGATCAACGGCAACATCCGCGCCCTGCCGCGCAACCGCTTCATTGGCGAGCCTGGCATCCCGCCGGTGCGCAACGACAACGCCCTTGGCCAGTTGCGCATCGAGCACAAGCTCGATCAGGACTGGGTGGTCACCGCCGGCGTCCAGGCTCTGGGCGGGAGCCTCGTCGGCGACGGCGTGGGCGCCATGAACGTCCTCGGTGATGGGCGTACCCTGCGCCGAACCTTCGAACATCGCGACTTGAGCTGGTCGGACCTCGACCTGCAGCTCAACCTCGCGGGCAAGTTCGAGACCGGCCCCTTCCGCCACACCCTGCTGATGGGCTTGGAGTACGACACGTACCGTTATCGCGAGATCTTCAACCGCTCGAACGCGAACCTCTTCCCCTTCACCCTCGACCTCCTTGCGCCCCGCTACGGGCAATCCACCCGGCCTCCTCTCGCCTCGATCACGAACTTCCTGCAGAATACCGAGAGCTTCGGCGGCTACGTTCAGGATCAGATCGACCTCACCCCACGCCTCCATGCCCTCCTGGGCGTGCGCGTGGAGAACCTCGGCCTCGTTTCCACCGACTACCGCACTGGCCGCACCACGAGCCTGCAGGACACGGTCGCGACCCCGCGCTTCGGCCTTACCTACGATCTCACCGATGAGGTCTCGGTCTACGGCAGCTACGGCCGTTCCTTCCTGCCGAATACCGGCACGGATCGCTCGGGACGGCCCTTCGCCTTCCAGCAAGGCGAGGGCTACGAGGTCGGCGCCAAGCTCAGCCTGCTCGACGGGCAACTGAGCGCCGTGGCAGCCCTGTTCGACATTCGGCGCACCAACGTCCTCACGGCCGATGCAGTCGATCCAAACTTCAGCGTGGCGGCCGGCGAGGTACGGAGCCAGGGCTTCGACCTGACCGTCGCCGGGTATCTGGCACCCGGCTGGCGAATGATCGGCACCTACACCCATGCCGATGCCGCTGTAAGTCGTGACAACACACTGCCCGTGGGCACGCGGATCGCCAACATCCCTGCCGACACCCTTGCCCTGCAGAGCGTCTACGAGTTCCAACGGGCGGAGTTGCGTGGCCTCGGCCTCGGCGCTGGCGTGACTTATGTCGGTCAGCGCGTGGCAGGCACCGCCCTCTCGACTTTTCGGCTGCCGGACTACACGGTCGTCAACCTGATTTCGTACTATTGGATTACTCCGCAGGTGCGGATCTATCTCAACGTCGACAACTTACTCGACACGAACTACTACGACCGCGCCTTCCAGAACCGTTACGCGACACCGGGTACACCACGCACGATCATGGGTGGTGTCGCAGCACGCTTTTGACCTCTATCGTTGCCAAGAAGGGGCTTCTGCGACGGATCGCCCATCTGTCTGGCGTCCACGACTGCTGTAACGCTTGAATTGCCGGTAAGCGGAAAAGCTGAAATCCACCCTAAGGAAACACGAGCAACTCTGGTCGGGGCAGACACCCACTCACCACCATATCTGGTAGGTGGCGAAATCGGTCGTTTTACCGACACAGATCACTATAGGCGGCAAAGTCCGAGAAGGATGGATTTTTGCCGGTCTGCTTTCAGGCGAATGGGCGACGAAGCGGACATTCCTGTAAAGCTACGACGAGCATCGCAGGTCTTCGCGACGTGACGCAGGGTTTTAACTGCAATCCGCTTACCAAAAATCGGTATCGTCCTCGCGTGCTTCAGGCAGGTTCGGGTCGGACGCCGGCGAGGAACAGGGCAATGGCGGCGCGACGGCGCCTTTCCTGGGCTTCGGCATCCACCTCGATGCCGAACAGGGCCTGCCTCGAACTCCGCCCGAGGACGAGATTGAGGAACAGGTCGGCGGCGATCTCGGGGTCATCGACTGCGATCTGTCCTTGCTCGACCATGACACCAAGAAGGCAGCCGACCGCCCTGACGCCCCGGAGCCAACCTTCCTCGTAGGCGAGCTTGGCAAGGTTGGGGAATTGCATGGCCTGGGCGGCGATGCAGCGGGTGAGCGCTGCGGCTCCCGGTGCATGGGAGCGGGCAAGCAGGTTGCGGCTGAGCTCATCCAGCACCGTCGCTGCATCCTTCGGGGTGGCCCGAAGAGCCTGCATCTCCGCCGCCGCCGAGAGGGGCGCGAGCCATTCTCGGATGCGGCCCTGCAGGACCGCCTCGAACAGGGCGCGCTTGTCTTGATAGCGGGAATAGAGCGTCGGCTTACTGACGCCCGCGGCTTCCGCCACCGCGTCGATGGAGGTGCCGTCGAAGCCTCGCTCGATAAACAGTTGGGTGGCGACCTCCACGATGCGCGCCTCACGCCGGGCGGCTTCCTCGCGTGTCGGCCGTCCGCCGGTCCCTCGCTTCGATGTCGCCTCGGGCTCGGCGGCCGAGGTCTCAGCCATCATCATGCTCCTTGTCACGTCCGGTCTCATCCTATATCGATACACTACCGTATCGTATTGATGTTGGCCAGCACCATGGACGCTCGATCCAGCGATCTTCCCCAAACGGAAGCTCCGACCGCTATCACGGGGACCGGGGGCAATCCCACACCGGCCGCCTCGGGCCACCCAGCCGTTGCACCGGCTGCCAAGCGTCGGAAGGCGCGCTGGATCCTTCCCGCTCTCCTCCTCGCCGCCCTGGGCGGTGGTGGCAGCTACGGTTGGCACTGGTGGACGGTCGGGCGGTTCCTGGAGACGACCGAGGATGCCTACCTGCAGGCCGACAAGGTGACCGTCGCCCCGCGCATCGCCGGCCACGTCGCCGAGGTGCTGGTCGGCGACAACCAGCCGGTGAAGGTCGGCGACGTCGTCGCCCGCCTCGACGACCGCGAGTATCGGGTCATGCTCAAGCAGGCCGAGGCAGAGGTCGGCAAGGGTCGGGCCCAGCTCCTCAGCACCGCTGCCGCCATCCTGCAGCAGCAGGCCCAGGTCCAGTCCGCGAAGGCCGAGGTCGAGAACACCGACGCGGCTCTCGACTTCGCCGGCAAGGAATACACCCGCTACCAGAACCTATTGCAGACCGGCTCGGGCACGGCGCAGCGCCAGCAGCAGGCCGATGCCGACCTGCGCCAGAAGCGGGCGGCACACGACAAGGCCATCGCCTCCCTTGATGCAGCCCGGAAGCAGGTGGAGAGTTTCCGCGCCCTGGAGGGAAGCGCGAAGGCGAGCCTTGAGGCGGCGCAGGCGAAGGTCGAGCAGGCACAGCTCAACCTGACCTACACCACCATCACGGCGCCCGTTGACGGCGTGGTCGGCGACCGCTCGCTGCGGGTCGGACAGTTCGTCTCCGCCGGCACGGGCATGCTGACCGTGGTGCCGATGGGCCGCGACATCTACCTCGTGGCGAACTTCAAGGAGACCCAGACCGGGCGGATCGTCGAAGGTCAGCACGTCACCTTCACGGTCGATGCGCTTGGCGAACACGCGTTCGAAGGGCGTATCGAGAGCTTCTCGCCCGGCACAGGCGCACAGTTCGCCCTGCTGCCACCGGAGAACGCCACCGGCAACTTCACCAAGGTCGTCCAGCGCGTGCCGGTCCGCATCGCCCTGGATGATGGGGACCCGCTGCTCGCCCGGCTGCGTCCGGGCCTCTCGGTCGAGGCGACGGTGCATACACGGTATGAGGTCGAGCGGGTCGAGACTCGGCAGGGCAAGCCGCGCCCGGCGCTCGTGAGCGAGGCGCTGCCGCGATGAGCGCCGGCGCGACGGCCACGACGGCGCCTGAAGTCAAGGCGAGCGCCCGCGACTGGCTGGCGGTGTTCGGCGCGATCCTCGGCGCGTTCACCGCCATTCTCGACATCCAGATCACCAACGCCTCGCTCGCCGACATCCAGGGCGCACTCGGCGCCTCCACCGAGGAGGGAAGCTGGATCTCAACCGCCTACCTCATGGCCGAGATCATCGTGATCCCACTCACCGGCTGGTTCTCCTCGGTGATCGGCCTGCGACGGTACCTGTCGGTGAACACGATGCTGTTCACCGCCTTCTCGCTCGCCTGCGCGCTCTCGACATCGCTCCCGCAGATGATCCTGTTCCGCGCCGGCCAGGGCTTCACCGGCGGCGTGCTGATCCCGACCGCCATCGTCATCGTGCGCACGCGCCTGCCGAAGAGCCAGCAGACCATCGGCATCGCGATGTTCGGGCTGACCGCCACCTTCGCCCCGGCCATCGGCCCGACGGTGGGCGGCTGGCTCACCGACAACTTCTCCTGGCACTACATCTTCTACCTGAACCTGATCTTCGGCCCGCTCGCGATGGGCATCCAGCTCGGCGCCTTCGACGACGTGCCGGCGCGGTGGGCCGAGCTCCTGAAGGGCGACTGGATCGGCATCGGCCTGATGGCCACCGGCCTGCCGGCGCTGACCTACGTGCTGGAGGAGGGCCAGCGGAAGGACTGGTTCGGCTCGCAGATCATCGTGAACATGTCGCTGCTGGCGGCCGCCGGTATCACCGGCTTCATCGTCCGCGAGTTGATGGCCGAGCGGCCCTTCATCAACCTGCGGGTGCTCGGCAACCGCTCGGTCGGGGGCTCGTGCGTGCTGATGACGGTCCTCGGAGCGGTCTCGTTCGGCTCGATCTACATCATCCCGGTCTACTGCGCGCAGATCCAGGGCTACAACGCCCAGCAGATCGGCTACGTGGTGATGTGGTCCGGGCTGCCGCAGTTGCTGCTGTTCCCGATGATGCCCCTGATCATGCGGGTTTTCGACGCCCGGCTGCTGGTGGTGACCGGGACGCTGTTCTTCATCGCCAGCTGCTGGATCAACGTCGGCCTCACCCACGACGTCGGCATGGACCAGTTGATCCTGCCGCAGTTGATGCGGGCCATCGGCCAGCCGCTGTTCACCATCCCGCTCTCGCAGCTCTCGACGGCGGGCCTCGCCCCGCGCGACACGGCCGACGCCTCGGCGCTGTCGAACATGATGCGCAACCTCGGCGGCTCCATCGGCATTGCCATGCTCTCGACGATGATCGACCGGCGCGAGCACATGCACTTCTCGGTGCTGGCCGAGGCGATCACCGTGAACGCCACGCGCACCCAGGAACGCCTCGCCGCGCTGGCCGCCGGCCTGCACGGGCATATCGCCGACCAGGCGGCCGCGAAGGGCGCCGCTATCGGCATGCTGGCCCAGCAGGTTCGCCGCGAGGCTTACGTCATGGCCTACGCGGACGGGTTCTACATCGTCGGCGTCAGCTTGGTCCTCAGCCTGGGCGTTGTCGCCATCCTGAAAAAGCCGCAGCGGACGGCGGGCCCCATCGAGGCCCACTGAACCTGCCGCTCGACGGATCGCATGGTCCGCCTTGTGACCATGCGATCAGTGGCCGACCTGCGCTCCGCCCCCTGCGCGGGTCGGCCACGACACCTTTCGGATACGTTGCGTGCCGCGGCGATTCCCACCTTCGCGGGCAAGGCGTCAGTCCTGTCGCGCACCTAGGCGAGGCCGTCACCAACCTGGGATGGGACACATCGAGGCCGCCGCCCTCATTGCCGTCGGTCGGACACCCTCATGGGAAAATCCAGGTCGGTCGTTCCGTCGAGGGCGAGTAACGCGTTCGGTGGCGGGCCGAACGGACCGGCGGCCAGGACCGCCCCCCCCTCAGACGCTTTTCCAGGGGTCCATAAGAACCGGGTTCCCGAACGCGACGTCCTGCACGGTGCCATCGGCGGCGACACGGAGGTGGACGTCGATGGTCCGGACCTTTCGCCCACGGGTCGTCGCGGCCACCAGCGCAGCCGTACCTTCCATGCGTTCCACCACGCTCGCCACCCATGCGCGAGCGCGGGCGCCGACCGCATCCTTGGCCGAGACGGGTTCGAACAGAACAATGACGCCCATGGCGCCCGCCGCGATCCGTGCCAGCATGTCAGTCCATACCCCGTGTTCCGATCCGCATCATTGGCGCACTCGCGGTCACCATGCCCGGATGCAGCGTCAAGTATGCCGCCTGATCCCCGGATACCGAGGCTTCGGAACACTCGACGTTTAAACGGAACGAAGTCGTATCCTTAACGTTCCATGTCGGACCCTGCCCGAACTGGATGCCCGGGCGTACCGAGACGGGACCGATACGATGACGAAGCCTTTCCTCGACGTCGCCCTGGTCCTGGGCATCCTTGTAACCGGTCAATCCGGTGCCAGGGCCGGAGAGGAAGAGCAGGTGGCTCTGTGCCGCGAAGACGTCATGCGCCTTTGCCTGACGGCGATACCCGACCGCGGTCGGATCGTGGCCTGCATGCGGGCGCAGGAAGCCAGCCTGAGCCCCGCCTGCAGGGCCGTGTTCGACGCGGGTCCGCGGGACGATGGAGCTCGGCGAACCGCCATCCGGCGCTGAGACGCAAGCCTTTCCCCAACCGAAGGCGGCTCGACCGCCCCGGCTTACACGTGAACCTAAGGACGAGAACCCATGACCAAATCTTTTCTTGCCCTCGGGCTCCTTGCAGCCCTCGCGGTGCCGGCTAACGCCCAAGAGGGCTCGCCGGCGGGCAAGCCGAAGCTGCTCCTGTACGGCAACTATTGCGGCCCAGGGAACAACGCTCCCGCCGCACCGGTCGACGCGCTGGATGCCGCGTGCGCCCGCCACGATGCCTGCACGCCCGACGACGGCCTGCCGTCGAAGGCGTGCAACATGCGCCTGCAGGCGGATGCCGAGCGCGTCGCTTCCGACCCGCGCCAGCCCGAGGATTTGCGCATGATGGCGGGACTGGTCGCCTCCGGCGCGGCGATGATGCCGTCCACGTCGGTCGCGCGCGTCGGCTCCCCTGTCTCACACGCCCTGCTCGCCTCGCATCGCCCGGCTCCTGCCTCCGTCGTAACCGACGGGGAGTGATGTTGAGGAGGGCCCCACGACGTCGTTTGAACGGGTACGGGCGCGCCAGCCCATGGCCACAGGCGCGTCCGTATGCGCGCCGCGCCATCCAGGAGGCGCTCGAAGGCGGCTTCACCGCGGAGGAACTCGACGGCGTCCTCGGCGAACTCGACCCGACCGAACTGGTCCCGCCCTACCGTGATGAGGACGTCCCCGGATATGCTCGTCGGGCCGCCGGCGAGATCATGGTCCGCTATCTCCGTTCCTGAGCGCCTTTCCGGTATCCGCGCCCCATGCTGTGCGGTCCGGGCCCTAGAACGTATCTTTTCACTCAGCGCTTCCCGGCGGAGGAAGGAGCCGCCCGGGGAGCAAGGCGGCCTCTCCGCACTGTGCCGGCGGGCCTTTCCCACGGACCGGCTAATCTCGCTTCCGGCACGCCGCCATGAAGAACTCGATGGAGCGTCTCAGCGTTTCCCGCTTCACGTGCGATAGGCCCGGACGGTCCAGGCCGAGCTCCGCCTTGTCGATGAAACCGCGAATGGCGATGCTGAGGAACATGTCGCCGGCGTGCCTGACGTCGTCGGCCGCGATCTCGCCTGAGGCGTTGCCTTCCTCAAGGCATCGCTCGATCAGCGGGGCGACACGGGCAAGTCCGAAATCGTGCAGCAGCCGAGCGAACTCCGGGAAGCGCGCGGCCTCGGCGACGATAATACGGCGAACGGCGATGGTGTCGACGGTGAGGGCGACCTCCAGCACCGCAAGCGCGATACGATGGAGCCGCTCCGCCACGGGGCCGGCCTGCGAAGCCGCAAGCTCGATGGCTGGGACGTTTTCCTCGATGAACCGGACGATGACGGCCTCGAAGAGATCCTCCTTGGAGGAAAAGCGCCCGTAGATGGTCTTCTTGGAGATGCCCGCCGACCCAGCGATGGCATCGATGCTCGTCGCCTCAAAACCCTCGTTCAGGAAGACGGGCTTCGCCGCCGCGAGGATGCGCAGCGTGGCCTCGCCCTCGGAGCCGCGTGGAGGGCGACCGAGGCGGCTCGGCGCCCGCGGCGTCACGTCCTTGGCATTCACGACGACCTCACCGGCTCACGGAAACGTGCGCAGAACATTTAGCACGGGACGATACGTCAAGCATAGCTCCCATGTCCTCACCTTGTGCAAGGCGGGCCGCTGCCGTCTCACGCCAAGTTGCAGTCGGGAAACAAACTCTGTAGGGAACGATTCAGTTTCTTTATCTGGATCGATTTCTGATGGCGCGCGCGAATGAGGACGAAGGCCGGGCGCCCCCGGATGGGACCGAACGCTCCGATGCTGGTGGCCCCAAGGAGGGACGCCCGGAGGAGTCCAGCCAATCCGAAGAGAAGAAGCCCTCCGCGCTGAAGAAGCCCTGGGTGAAGGTTCTCCTCGCCGTCCTCCTCGTTGCAGTCCTCGTCGGGGGCGGCATCTGGGGTTTCCGATACTGGACCGTCGGACGCTTCATCCAGGAGACCAACGACGCCTACGTGCAGGCGGATCAGGTCGCGATCTCGCCCCAGGTCTCCGGATACGTTGCGACGGTGCCGGTCGCCGCCAACCAGATCGTGACCGCCGGGCAAATCCTCGCGACGGTGGACGACGGGCAGTACCGCGCCAAGCTCGCCCAGCAGCAGGCGCAGGTCGACGCCCGGCAGGCCGACGTCGCACGAGCCGAGGCCGACCTCGTCCGCCAGCAGGCGCAGATCGACCAGGCCAAGGCCCAGGTCGCGGCCTCGCAGGTCACCGCCAAGTTCTCGGCCGAGCAGGTCCGGCGCTACAAGCCGCTGGCTGCGTCCGGTGCCGACACGGTGGAGAAGCTCGACCAGTACAAGAGCCAGGCCGAGCAGAACCAGGCTCAGGTCGACGTCAACGAGGCTCAGGTCCAGTCCGCGCAGAAGCAGGTCGCCTCCCTCAAGGCCGCCGTCGCGCAGGCCAAGGCCGCTGTCGAGCAGGCTCGGGCGGGTGTGACCGCGGCACAGCTCGATCTCGACCACGCGGTGGTGAAAAGCCCCATCGCCGGTCGTATCGGCGACCTCACCGCCCGGATCGGGCAGTATGTCCAGGGCAGCACCCGGTTGATGGCGGTGGTCCCGGTGGACGACCTCTACATCGAGGCAAACTTCAAGGAGACCCAGATCGGGCTGATGCGGGTCGGCCAGCCCGTCACCATCGCGGTCGACGCCTTATCCAGCCACGACCTCAAGGGGCGCGTCGCCAGCTTCTCCCCGGGAACGGGCGCGCAATTCGCCCTGATCCCGCCGGAGAACGCCACCGGCAACTTCACCAAGATCGTCCAGCGCGTTCCGGTCCGCATCCGCTTCAAGGCCGGCGGCGAGGCACGCAAGGTTCTGATCCCCGGCCTGTCCGTCGTCGTCTCCGTGGACACCCGCGGGGCGCGCGACGACCAAGGGGAGGAGGACGAGGAGACCGACGAGCCGAAGGTCTCCGAGGCCGGGCCCGGGACCCAGCCCGCCCAGCGGACCCGCAGCGCGAAGGCCCGGCCGTGAACGCCGAGAACCCATCCGCGCACAAGCCGCAAGGCGGCGAGAAGGCGGACGCAGCCGCATGGCTCGCCGTCGCCGCCGGCACCATCGGCGCGCTGATGGCGACGCTCGACACCTCCATCGTCAACGCGGCGCTGCCGACCATCCAGGGCGAGATCGGTGCCTCCGGCTCGGAGGGCACCTGGATCTCGACCGCCTATCTCGTGGCCGAGATCATCATGATTCCGCTGTCCGGGTGGCTGGAGAAGGTCTTCGGGCTGCGCAGCTTCCTTCTGGTCATGACGGTCCTGTTCGTCAGCTTCTCGATGCTGTGCGGCGTCTCGGGAAGCCTCGGCACGATGATCGTCGGACGCGTCGGGCAGGGCTTCACCGGCGGCGCCATGATCCCGACGGCGCTGAGCATCGTCTCGACGCGGCTGCCGCCGGCGCAGCGTCCGGTCGGCGTCGCCCTGTTCGGGCTGACGGCCGTCCTCGGCCCCGTGCTCGGTCCCCTGGTCGGCGGCTGGCTCACCGAGAACGTGAGCTGGCACTACTCGTTCTTCCTCAACCTGCCCATCGGCATCGGCCTCGTCGTGCTCCTGCTCGTCGGCCTGCCGCACAAGCCGGCGCCGATCGAGCGCATCCTGCAGGGGGATTGGCTCGGCATCGTCGGGCTCGCGGTCGGGCTCGGCTGCCTGACCATCGTTCTGGAGGAGGGTCAGCGCGAGCAGTGGTTCGAGTCCTCCTTCATCGTCTGGTTCAGCGTCCTCGCCGCTTTCGGCTTCGTGCTGATCGTCCTCGGGCAGCTGACGGCGCGCGAGCCCGTCATCGACATGAGCATCCTGTTCACGCGCAGCTTCGGCAGCGTCTTCCTGATGAGCTTCGCCATCGGCGGGGCGCTCTACGGCATCCTCTACATCATCCCGCAGTTCCTCAGTCAGGTGCCGCGCTACAACTCGGAGCAGTCGGGCTACGTCGTCCTGATCTCGGGCATCCCGACGCTCGCGCTAATGCCGTTCTTCCCGATGCTGGTGCGGCTCCTCGACATCCGGGTGGCCATCGGGTTCGGCATCCTGTGCTACGCCACCAGTTGCTTCATGGAGTCGGGCCTCACCACCGAGGACGCAGGCCCGCAGTTCGTCAGCTCGCAATTGCTGCGCGGCGTGGGCCAAGCCTTCTCCCTGCTGTTCCTCAACCAGGCCGCGGCCACCGCGGTGTCACGGGACAAGGCCGAGGACGCCTCCGGCCTGTTCAACGGCGCGCGCAACCTCGGCGGCTCCTTCGGCCTCGCCCTGATCTCGACCCTGCAGCAGCGCCGCGACGACTTCCACAACGCCCGCCTGGAGGAGTCCGTGCGCGCGAACTCGGTGATCGTCCAGGACCGCATCGACGCCATGGTCGGCTCCGGTGGCCCCGAGGCCATGCGGCTGGCTCTCAGCGGGGTGAAGCGGATGATCTCGGCGCAGGCGACCGTGATGAGCTTCTCGGACCTGTACTTCGTCTTCGGCTGGATCCTGCTCGCGGTCCTGCCGCTCGTCCTGTTCCTGCGCCCGCCGCCGAAGGGCGGCCCGGTGGCGACGCACTGAGGCCGCGCGATGTTTCCCCTGAACTTCCGTCCCGGCCTTGCCCTGGCGGTCGCCGGACTCCTTGGCGGCTGCGTGGTCGGCCCCGACTATGCCGGACCGCCGGTCGCCGCGCCGCGTGCCGAGACCGGTGCCCCGTTCGTCCGCGCCACCTCCACGCGGATGGTTGCCGTCGATCCGCCGGCCCGGTGGTGGACGTCGTTGCGCGACCCCATCCTCTCCGACCTCGTCGAGGAGGCGCTGGCGACCAACACGAACGTGCAGGTCGCCTCCGCCCGGCTGCGCCAGTCACGCGCCGTGCTGGGCCAGCGTACGGCCGACCTCGCGCCCAGCATCTCCACCAACACGGTGGCGTTGAACAACCAGGTTCCCGTCAGGGACTTCGTCGGCGGCGGCCTCGGCGGCCTTGCCGGGGGCGCCGGGGGCGCCATCCCGAAATCGATGAATTTCGACCTCTACAACGCGAGCTTCGACGCGACGTGGGAAATCGACATTTTCGGTGGCAAGCAGCGGGCCATCGAGCAAGCTGCCGCGCAGGGCGAGGCCGCTGAGGCCGCGGTAGCGGACGCCCAGGTCCAGGTCGCCGCCGAGGTCGCGCAGGCCTACGTCACGCTCCGTGGCGCTCAGCGTCGCCTCGCCTTGACGCTGCGCGCCGCCTCCCTCCAGCGCGAGGCCGTGGGGCTCAGCCAGCAGCGGCTTGCCGGCGGCGCGGCCTCGTCCCTCGACGTGGAACGCCTGCGCACGCAGTTCGAGACCACGGCCTCCCAGGCGCCGGCCTTCCAGGCCCAGATCGACCAATCCCTGAACCAGATCGCCGTCCTCGTGTCCCGCGAGCCGGGAGCCGTCGACGCCCTCCTGAAGCCGGCCCGGTCGGTGCCGATGCCGCCGTCCACCCTGGCCGTCGGCGACCCGGCGGGCATGCTCCGCCGGCGTCCCGACATCCGCCGGGCCGAGCGGCAGGTCGCGGCCGCCAACGCCCAGATTGGCCAGGCGGTCGCCAAGCTCTTTCCGAAGGTGAACCTCATCGGGAACGCCGGCTGGGTCTCGCCGAACATCGGGTCCATCGGCTCGCTCGCCGCCTCGACCTACAACCTCGGGCCGACCCTGTCCTGGAGCATCCTCGACTTCGGCCGGACGCTCGCACAGATCCGGCAGTCCGAGGCAGGCACGGACGAGGCGCTGGCGCAGTACGAGCAGACCGTGCTCCAGGCGATGCAGGACGCCGAAACTGCATTGTCGCGCTACGGCAACCAGCGCGCCACCGTCGCCCGCCTTGCCCGGGCAAGCGCCTCGGCCGGCAAGGCCTCGATGCTGACGGACCAGCGCAACACGGCCGGCACGATCAGCACCATCGACGTGCTCGACGTCGAGCGCCAGCGCCTGCAGGCCGAGCAGAGCCTCGCCCAGGCGCAGGCCGAGTACACCAACGACTACGTCGCACTGCAGAAGAGCCTCGGCCTCGGCTGGGGCTTGCCCACCGAGCGCGTCGCCCTCGTCCAACGCTGATCCTTCCTGCCGACCCGGAGATGCACATGACTGGGAACAAGACGGACGACCCGGTGCTCGCCTGCTCGGCGGCGGTCGTTCGCTCCTACGTCGCGAACAATAGCCTGCCGGCCTGCGAGCTCGCGGACCTGCTCAGGCTCGTCCATGGCAGCCTGCGCTCCCTCTGCCACAACCTCCCGCCCGGCCCGGTCGAGGTCGATCCGCGCTGGTGCTCGCCCAAGGCGGTCCGAGCGTCGGTTCGACCGGATGGCATCGTCAGCTTCATCGACGGCAAGACCTACCAGGTGCTGAAGCGCCATCTCAGGGTCCACGGGCTCGATCCGGACGCATACCGCGAACGGTTCGGACTGCCCGACAACTACCCCATGGTCGCCCCTGGCTTCAGTCAGCGGCGGTCCAAGTTCGCGAAGGACATCGGGCTCGGAACACGGCGACCTGGCTCGACTGAGCGCGCTCCAGCCGGTGGAGCCCCGTCCCCATCCTATCTGGGCCTTCGCCCTGCCTGACCCATCCTTTTTCGGATCGCGCGCATGCCCCCAGCGCGCGGTGCGACGGCCGGTTCGACCTTCCCGATCGTCATCGGACCGGCCGTTTGCCTATCCCCCGGGTTTCCGCCCCCCCAAGCGCACCATAGGATGAACCCCGATGAAGTCGTCGAAGCGGTCGCCCACGCCGACTCAAGTGCTTATGCTGACGGCGACGCTGACTTTGGGCGCCTGTGCCTCGGTGCCGCGCCAAGCCTATACTGCCGCTGAGGCGCAAATCGCGGAAGTCACGGGCATCCCGAATGCCCGAGCCTTCGCGGATGCGCCGATGGCGACCCTGAGTACCATGATGGCGGCGCCCGGCGCGCAAGGCCGACCGTTCGCCTACCTTGCGCTGTCGGGCGGCGGTGGCGACGGGGCTTACGGCGCGGGCGTGCTAAGGAGAGCGGGACCCGGCCCGAGTTCAGCCTCGTCTCGGGCGTCTCCACCGGCGCTCTGACCGCGCCCTTCGCCTTCTTGGGATCGGCCTACGACCCGGTACTGGACGAAATCTACACCAGCGGCGTCGCCGGCACCTTGGTCAAGGACCCGAGCCTCGTGAATGTCGTGTTCGGGTCCGGGTTGTTCGGCGACGGGCGCCTGCGCGATCTCGTCGGGCGCTACGTCACGCCGGACCTGCTCGCGGCGGTCGCGGCCGAGTACGCCAAGGGCCGACGCCTCCTCGTCGTCACGACGAATTTGGATTCGAAGCGCGCCATGATCTGGAACATGGGCGCCATCGCCGCGAGTGGCGCTCCGGCGCTCTTCAGGGACGTCCTCACGGCCTCGGCCAGCATACCCGCCGTCTTCCCGGCGCAACTCCTCGACGTCGAGGCAGCGGGGCACGGCTTCCAGGAGCTTCACGTCGACGGTTCGGTTGTCACGCCCGTGTTCACGGTCCCGCAAGCCGTCATCGCGAACGGCCGTGGCCGCTCGGTCGCCCCGTCGAAGGTCGACATCTACGTGCTGATGAATGGGCGGATCGAGCCCGACTTCGAGCTGGTTCGCAACGACACCCTGTCCATCGTCGAGCAGACGGTGGCGACCGGCAGTCAGGCGCGCAGCCGCGCGAGCCTCGCCGCAACCTACGCCTTCGCCCGGGCGAACCGGATCGGATTCCACCTCACGTACATCGACGAAGCGGCGCCGCGTACGACCACCGCGAAGGGCTTCGACACCGCCTACATGCGCAGCCTCTACCAGATCGGCTACGAGAAGGCCCGCTCAGGCACCGCGTGGCAGGGCACGGTCCCGGTCGCACCCGTCGTTGCGAAGAAGCTCGCGTCTCGATGACGAGGGCCGGAGGCACAAGGGGGGCTAGGACCCTGCTCGGGGTGATGTCGGCATTGCTTTTCGTGGGCTCCCTGGTTGGCTGCGCCGCCATCGACGAGCGGGTGGCGCAGGCGGCCAAGGTCGATCTGGTCGGCATGTCCGCGCTTGACGTCCAGACGTGCCTCGGCCTGCCCGACCAGCGACTGGTCATGGGCAGGACCACGCTGCTGACCTACTTTGCGAACGCGACCCGGACGTTTGGGATGTCGGCCGGATTGGTCAGCCTGTCGTTCAATGGATACTGCCACGCCACCGTCCGGATCGCGGGGGACCGGGTCACCGGCGTCACGTTCAGCGGCGACACTTCGTCGTTGATGAGCCACGACGCCGCGTGCGCGCCCATCGTCAAGAGCTGCCTGCGACGGCCGCCCGAGTAGCGGCTGTACGGCGACTGCATCGACGAGGCTTCCTGATAAATGGCGGCGTCACTGCCGCGTACTGGTTCGGAGAGCTCGCGCCCGAACGCCGCGCCGAGGATGCCCCGGCGTCCTGAGGATCAGTTTGAACTTGGCGATAGGAACCGACATGCCCACGACGACAGCCAGCGACTACTCCGAGCGCGATGCCACCATCGCGATCAACACCTACACGACGGTGCTGCGCCGCCCCCGGGTTCCGCATGAGCTCTTCGCGACCTATTGGCGGGACGTTCACGGCCCTCTGTGCTCGCGCATCCCCGGTCTCGGCTGGTACGTGCAGAGGCACCTCGACCGCGAACGGGACGCGCATCTGTGGCCGGTGGTCGAGGGCATCGGGCCATTTCCGGACTACGAGTTGGACGGGGGCGTCGAGATCGGGTTCATCTCCGCCGCTGATCAGGCAGCCTTTGAGGAGGCCTGCCCGATCCTGTTTGCCGACGAGCAGAACATGTTCGCCGCCACGGTCGCGTATGCACTCCCGCATGGGTCGACGACGTTGGTGGACCGCGTGGCGGAGGCGTCCCCCAACGGGGACGACGGCCTCGACCGGATCGAGCTCCACCTCGGCGCCTCGCACGGGAACGCGTCGAAGTTCGGCGAGCGCATCGCGGGACTGGCTCGCGCTCTCGCGGCAGAGGCCCCGGTCCTCAAGGTGCGGCTCCACCTGCCGGACCCCTACGACAACGCCAAGCCTGCTCCGCCCGCGCCAGACGTGGACCATGCGGTCCCGGACGAACGTCGGCTGATCGCGGTCCTGGAACTGGCGTTCCGTTCGCCGCTTGTGCGTCGGACGTTCTACGCGTCCGACGCCTTCAAAGCCGCGACCGTGGGGCTGGCCGACCATGTCGCCTACGCCTCGGCGTTCGCGGTCAGCGGTGTCTACACCTACGTCCGCGACGGGGAGCTGACGCTGGCGGGCCTGCGCGGCAGCCGGCCGGCCCAGCTCATCGAGCGGATCGGCGCGGTCAACCAGGCCGGCGCGGACGTGCGACACCTGATCCGCACCGGAAAGCCGTCCGCGCGCTGAGGTTTCGCTAGCCTGGGCGGGAAATGAGGTGTTCGTACCTGACGGTCCGTGCGCCTTTGAGGAAGCGTCGACTTTTGGCGCCTAGGCGGAAAGCCTCAGGATCACCGCAGCCGAACCGGCGATGTGGGCCAGGGTGATCAGGACCGATCCGGTATGAAGTACGCCGAAGCGTCGGCGATTGCCCATGTCGGTCGCCTCGTTGATGGCCGGCATGAGGATCTGGCGCGCGAGAAGTGCCGTGGCGGCGATAAGCCCGAGGATGAGGGCGGAGGTCCCATCGACATTGGCTGTCAGCGCCGCGCCGGCGAGGGCGCATCCTATGACGAAGACGTAGAAGTGCGGGAAGGCGCGGCGCAGGAGCGGGCCTGCGGCGTCGGCGGGGAGGGCGCTGAACAGGAACGAGGCGAAGCCGAACGAGTACAGGATCATCCCGCCGAACAGGAGGGCGGTCAGGAGGATAGCGGCTTGCGAGAGCATCGTTCCAATCATTTGGTTTCGTCCAGCCTTGCGGGCGGTATTCGTTTCTCTGGCTTGGCTGATGCCGTTCCCCTGGGCGGGGCAGCGTTTGCCTGCTCCGCAAGCGTTGGGAGCGGAGACTGGCACTCAGATCGAATCTTCGGGTTTATGCTTCGTGCAGGCCATGAACACATCGCTGATCGCCAACTCGGCATGGGCATCCATGCCCGCAGCGTCGTTGAGGCAGGACAGCACGTTCTTGCGGGAAGCACCTCCCCCGCCGGATTTCTCCATTTGCTGCAGCAGGCTGTCCCGATCCGAGCCGGATGCGGCAGTCCAGTCACGCAAGGTGTCCTGCGGCTGCAGGGCCAGGGCTGGTGTCGCAACCGATGCCAGCATCACGAGCAGGAAAGAGCGGACCGGCATTTTCAAAATTCTCCGATCAAGGTGGTTCGGAAACATTGGGGGACCCAAGCATTCATCGGCGTCATAGGGCCTGGTGATAGGGCGTTGCCGCGGCCGTCGGGTTGCCGATGACCGTTTTTGACTTGCTTTGAGGGGTGGCGAAGCATGTCCTGACTTAAGACTGCATGGACAGTGAGCACGCTCTCGGTCGTAGCTGCGCTATCTGTGAAGCCAATCCGCATTGACGATGCGCTTAACCACCGCACGTGACCGGTACCGACGTCATCATGCTGGATGACACCACCAATGCCTGCCGATCCTCATCGAGCTTGTAGGTCGAGTTTAATCCGCAGCGGCCAGGCTGCTTTTGGCCGCATCGGTCTCCCCCGGGTCGCAGATAGTATCCTTCCTAGGTTGAGTGAGCGACTCAGGTTCTGCGGCGTGGCCAACCGGTCACGGGCGAGCGTCCACTGTCGCACCTGGAGATCCATACCGATGCGTAATCTTATTCTCGGAGCCGCCGTCGCGCTCGTCATCCCCACTGTTTCCGCCCGCGCCCAGGATGCGGCTGCTGGCGAGAAGGCATTCACGGCCTGCAAGGCCTGCCATGCCTTCGGCAAGAACGGCGTCGGCCCAAACCTGACCGGCGTCGTCGGACGTAAGGCCGCGTCGGTGGAGGGCTACAACTATTCGACGGCACTCAAGGAGTCGGGCATCACGTGGGACGAGGCCAATCTGAAGGAATGGCTGATTGGGCCTGCCGCCAACAAAGTGAAGGGCACCAAGATGGTCTATCAAGGTCTCAAGGACGACAAGAAGGTCGCCGACGTCATCGCCTATCTCGCGACCATGAAGTAGGCGCTGCCGAAGCCGGGGACGCCAGGGTAGGCGTTTCCGGCCGGTGGGAGCGCCTCCGTCCCGCCTTGGCCTCCGGCACGTAAGTAAGGGCCGGGCGGCCACCGCGAGGCCGCCCGGGACGGGCTCAGCTATCGGCCTTGGCGCCGCTGAGGGTGAGGTCGAGATAGGTCTTGGTGACCGGCTCGATCAGGCCCGCGATCTCCTCGGCAACCTTCGCCTCATCCTCGGCGGCGCTGTGGAAGGCCGAGGCGTGATCGGCCTTGCCGGCCCGCTCCGCGATGACGGCCAGGGAACGGTAGGCGGCGACCTGATCGTATTGGTAGGCGTAGCCCGCGTAGAGGTTTTTCAGGGTCTCGTCCTGGGCGATGGCATGGACCGCCGCCCCGATGGAGCCGGCGACGCTGGTGACCGTCTCCTTCAGGGACGATGAGCTTTCGCCCACGTCGGCCAGGGCCTTGTCCAGACGGTCGATCTGCGCCTTCGTGGTCCCGACGTGGCGACGCAGGACGGCGGCGTAGTCGGGATAGCGCTCCAATCCGGAAAGCTGGCGCTCCATCTGTTCGAGGCCCTGCTTCTCCAGGGCGCGTGTATTCCGAAGTGCTCCCGCGTAGATCTTGCCGATATCCGTGCTGGCCATATAGTCATTGCTCCGCTGTCATAGGGTTCGGCGGCCAACGTGACGCGACTACCTGCGTTCCAGATGCATCCTGCGGCGGAAGCGCCCCGCCAAGCCTTATGGGTGCCGGGGTGAAGGACTCGCGTATCGGGTAGCGTCCTGCGCTACTCATCGACCGGGATGCGTGGCCGGGCGCATCCGCATGGAGACCGGTTCTTTACGCCCAGGCGTTATGATGCCGCGAACGGTGCCGGGGTAGGGATCATGGTGAGTAGGGTCGAGGTCTACGAAGTCGCCAACCGGTTGCGAGGCCTGCGGGGCACGGAGGCCGTCAGGGTTTCGGTGCGGCGCGTCCGGGACAACTTGAAGCGCACACAAGCCGGTCGGATAGGCGCTGGATGGTGGCCGGTAAAACTTGCTAGCCCATCCCTGAGGGCGCCGAGGTAACCCCGTTCCCAGAAAGACGGAATCTGGAAACGAGATCGAGGACGCCGGCAGCAGCGATCCTGACGCCAGCTCTGCGCCGAAGCCATTCCCCCTCTCCACGCTCGATCCTTTTCGCAGCAATCTTCGCCAGTCATGCGACGCGAACTAGGGTCCTGCGGAGCGAACGAGCTCCAGGAAATTGCGGATCAAAGGCCCGGCCTTCTCTCTCGCCCACAGGGCATAGACGTCGGCGTGAATCGGCTTCCCCCTGATCGGTTTGTAGACGACGTCCGCGTGCGCCAAGCGGGCAACGAATTCCGGAATGATGGCGATCCCGAGCCCCGTCGCGACGAGGCTCGTCAACGACGCGGCTTCGACGACCTGATGCGTGATGTCCGGCGTGAACCCCGCTTCGATGCAGCATTCCCAAAGATACTTCGCGAACAGCGAATCCGAGAGCCGCAGGAATACGAAGCGCTCGCGGTTCAGATCGGCGAGGTCGATGGCCGCCATCCCGGCGAGCCGGTGGCCTCTGGGCAGGACGAGGGTGACGGTCTCACACCAGGCCCGTTCGCTGGCAAGGTCGAGGTCCTGGGGTGGGCTGCGCAGGAAACTGATGTCGGTCTGTCCGGCCTTCAGCATCGCGATCTGGCGGTCCGGCGACATTTCGTGGATCCGCAGCGCGACGTCGGGATAGGTCACCGAGAAGTCGCGAATGGCGCGCCCGAGGGGGCCGGCCAGCATCGACCCTGTCAGGCCGACATTGACGATGCCGGCCGCACCGGCACCGATGGCACGGGCGCGCCCGATGGCTTCGCCGGACTTCTCCAGGATGTCGAGCGCCTGCACGAGGAAGTCGGCGCCCGCCCGCGTCAACGTCACGCGACGGGTCGTCCGTTCGAACAGCGCGGTGCCGACCTCTGCCTCGAGATCACGGATCTGCTGGCTCAGGGGCGGCTGGGCGACACCGAGGCTCGCGGCGGCGGCGGTGAAGCTGAGATGCCGGGCGACGGCCACGAAGTAGCGAAGGTGCCGGAGTTCCATACCCCTTCTTATATTTGAAACATATCAATCGAGACAGATGAAATATTTGACGTCTAGATTGCCTGGCAACATGCTGCCGCAGCGGCAGGCATGCCCGGGCCGACATGCAGCAGAATTCCCGTCCGGCGCCTGCCGGGCGAACGACACCATGTCGAACCGGAGTGTCGGGGTATGGAACGACCGGACGCGGTACGGGGGGTATGATGAAGCGGTTCTTCGCATCGTTGTTCGGGCAGGTTGTCGCGGCCCTGGCTCTGGGCATCGTCCTGGGCATGGTCTGGCCGAATGTTGCGATCGCGCTGAAGCCGCTCGGCGATGGATTCATCAAGCTGATCAAGATGGCGATCGCACCGCTCGTCTTCGGCGTCGTCGTCCACGGCATCGTCGGCGCCGGCGATCTGCGGAAGGTTGGCCGCGTCGGGCTCAAATCCCTGATCTACTTCGAGGCCGTGACGACCCTCGCCCTGGTTCTCGGCCTCGTCCTCGCCTACGCGTTCGCCCCCGGCCACGGCATGAACGTCGATGTGGCAACCTTGGACGCGAAATCGATCGCCGGCTACACCGACCGCGTCGGTCAGATCACCGGAACCGTCGACTTCCTGATGAAGCTCATCCCGACCACGCTGGTCGATGCCTTCGCCAAGGGCGATATCCTGCAGGTTCTCATCATCGCGATCCTGTTCGGATCCGGTCTGTCCCTCCTGGGCGATCGTGGGAAACCGCTGGCCGACAGCCTGGAGCGCATCACCGAGGTTCTGTTCAAGATCATCGGCTTCATCGTCAGGCTCGCCCCACTCGGCGTGCTCGGTGCCGTTGCCTTCACGGTGGGCAAGTACGGCGTCGGCTCCCTGAAGCAGCTCGGCATGCTGGTGGTGCTGTTCTACGCAGGCGTGGCGTTCTTCGTGTTCGTGGTGCTCGGCGGCATCCTGCGCCTGGCCGGCTTCAGCATCCTCAAGCTCCTCGCCTACCTGCGCGAAGAACTCACCGTGGTGGCCGGCACCGCCTCCTCGGACTGCGTGCTGCCGCAGGTGATGCGCAAGCTGGAGCGCCTGGGCATCAAGGATTCGACCGTCGGCCTCGTGATCCCAACCGGATACTCGTTCAACCTCGATGCCTTCTCGCTCTACCTGACCCTGGCCACCGTCTTCATCGCCCAAGCCACGAATACGGATCTCTCCTTCGGTCACCTGATGCTGATCCTCGGCATCGCACTGCTCACCTCGAAGGGCGCGCACGGGGTGCCTGGCTCGGCCATCGTCGTGCTGGCCGCCACCCTGTCGGCGGTCCCGGAAATCCCCGTCATCGGACTGGTGCTCGTGCTGTCGATCGACTGGTTCGTCGGCATCGCCCGCGCCCTCGGCAACCTGATCGGCAACTGCGTGGCGACCGTGGTGATCGCCGCGTGGGAAGGGGACATCGACCGGGCGCAGGCGCAGCGTGTCCTCGACGGACACGTCACGACAGACACGGCCGCGATCCTCGACGCGCCCGTCGCGGCGCCGCATTCGACCTGACGGCGATCCCACGACACCTGCCCAGTGCGGTCAGCCCCCTGCAGTTGCCCGGCCGTCCGGCCGGTTGCGCAGTCCAAACCGGACCACCGGAGACGCCCCATGACCCCCTCGCCCTACCACCCGCCCTGCGGCGGCCTGCCGCCCCAGACCGCGCTGATGACCGGC